>JBFYPU010000001.1:0-8879 GCA_041303175.1 Crocinitomicaceae bacterium
GATCCTGCCTGCCCTGACGTTTTTTCTTCTCCATTTCCAGAAGAATTTTTTGGTTTTGCAACACCAAGATCTGTCGAAAGTTCAATAAAGGAAGGAAGTATCGTGCGTCCTTCACAATCAATTTCCACAGCATTTTCCGGAATGCTGACGCGCTTGCCCACTTTCTCGATGGTTGTTCCTTTGATTAAAATGGTTGCATTTTCGATCGTTTCAGTCGGTGAAACAATGATTGTTGCGTTCGTTAAGGCGTAATATGGCGCATTGGAGGGTGCCATGCCGTTTTGCGGAGTTTGACCGAAAACACCAAAAGAACACGTAGAAATTAGGAGGATCAAAGACGCTCCAAACAAGTTGAAAAATCGGTTCATGGCGTGAAAATAAGAAATTGAGAGCAGATGCGATGCTACTTTGTGGGAACAGTCTTGCATTTTCGTATTTTTGTGTCAAAATCAGATAACTATGAGCGCTTTAATTCATGCACATTCAGGACTCCGTTGGGTCGCACTTTTCTTACTTCTTTGGGCTATTTTTAATGCTGCAAAATCGCAGTCTTCAGGTAGGTATGAAAAACGCGATAAAATGATCAATTTGTTTGCAATGGTGATGTTACATATTCAACTATTGATAGGATTGGTGCTTTATTTTATCTCAATAAAAGTGCAATTCGTGGATGGATGGATGTCGAGCGAAGTAGCAGGTGGAATGTATCGTTTCTACGGACTTGAGCACATTTTGGGGATGATTGTTGCCATTGTAATTGTGACCTTGGGTCGTCGTAAAGCAGAGAAAAAATTGACGGGAACACGTGATAAACATAGGAAAATCATGATTTCTTATACGATCGGATTGTTGATTATTCTTGCTATGATTCCATGGCCATTCCGTGAAGCGTTAAGAGCAGCATGGTTCTAAGGTCGTTATTTATTGGGAGTGCACTTCTCTTGATTGCAGCTTGTTCCGAAGGAAAAATTACAGAAGTGAAAGACGATTCTGCAAATGTTGAGGTTGACGGGCAACTGCTATACACCAATAATTGTGCTTCCTGTCACGGGCTCGATGGAGCGTTGGGCAATTCAGGATCGAAGGATTTGAGCCAGTCCAAATTTTCGGAGCAAGAAGTACTCAAAATTCTAAAGGAAGGGAAAGGCACGATGCCGCCTTTCGAATATTTATTGACAACAGACAAGGAGCGCGAAGCGGTGATGGAGTTTGTGATGTCATTGCGAAAACAACAGAAAAAATGAGTGAAGGACACGTTCTCGTGGATGCAGTAGAGGAAAGATGTGTGTTGGTTGGCGTAATCGCGCAAAAAACAACCGATGCACAGGCGAAGGATTACATTGATGAACTTGCGTTTTTAGCTGAAACTGCGGGTGCGATTACCGTGGAAGTGTTCATGCAAAAATTGGAGCTGCCCAACCCCAAAACGTATGTTGGAACGGGTAAACTCGAAGAAATCCGCGATTATGTCAAAGCCCGAAATATTGAGTTGGTCATTTTTGATGATGAATTGAGCCCTTCGCAATTGCGAAATATTGAGGCCTTTCTTGAACTCAAAGTACTCGATCGAAACAGTTTGATTTTAGATATTTTTGCGAGTCGAGCGCGAACATCACACGCTAAAACACAGGTCGAACTTGCCCAATTGCAATACATGTTGCCACGACTCACGCGCTTGTGGACACACCTTGAGCGTCAAAAAGGAGGGATTGGGCTTCGTGGACCTGGTGAAACACAAATTGAAACCGACCGACGGATCATCAAAGAGAAAATTGCGCTGCTTCAAAAGAAATTGATCAGCATTGACAAACAAATGTCCACGCAGCGCGGAAATCGCGGTCAGTTGGTGCGCGTAGCTCTCGTTGGCTACACCAATGTTGGGAAAAGCACCATCATGAACATGATCAGCAAATCAGAGGTGTTTGCCGAAAACAAGCTGTTCGCAACATTGGATACAACGGTACGCAAGGTGGTAATTGAGAATTTGCCTTTCTTGCTTACGGACACCGTTGGGTTCATCCGCAAATTGCCGCATCAACTTGTCGAGTCCTTCAAATCAACCCTCGATGAGGTGCGTGAAGCGGATTTATTGGTGCACGTCTTGGACATCGCACACCCAAGTTTTGAGGAACATTACCAAGTTGTCAACGAAACTCTGCTTGAAATCGATCGAACCGACAAACCAACAATTGTGGTCTTCAATAAAATTGATGCCTACGAATACCGTGAATTGGACGAGGGTGAAATTCCAGATACAGATGCAAATCCATCCTTGGTCGAATTAAAGAAAACGTGGATGGCTAAGTTGAATGACACAAAATGTGTATTTATTTCAGCGCAAGACAAAGACAACATCGAGGAGTTCAAAGGCGTGCTTTACGAAGAGGTGAAGTCGATTTTTCAAGAGCGCTATCCCTACCACAATTTTTTATATTGATCTGAAGTCGGTGTTAAAATCTGCTCAGGTGATTCAGCAATGAAATAGTTAAACGTTTCGCAACGCAGACCAATTTCCCTGCTCTTACCCTTTTAATTCGAAGCACAAAAAAAGCGCCTATCACCGATAGACGCTTTCTGGTTTATGCCTAAAAAACAATTGTTAATTCGAAACCAACTGAACGAAACCATGTCCTTCTAGTTGAGTACCATCAATTCCTGTAACGATATACGTCACAAAATACGTTCCGTCTTCAGCGAAGTTGCCGCCTTCAATGTATCCGTTCCATGCTGCGTCAACGCCATATGCTTCGTAAATAATGTTGCCCCACCGGTTTAAGATTCTAAATTCAGCGTCCACCGCGTTTACGGTGATCAAATGAAATAGATCGTTGTTCAAATCGCCGTTCGGTGTAAAGACGTTCGGCACTGTCACTTCCGGTTGTGGGTAGAAACAACTTCCGTCGTCCACAACCGCACTTGGATCATAATTTTCTGCATTTGGATCCGTACATCCACACGTGGATACCGTTACGGTAGCATACGCCGTATCGGCACAACCAGCCGCATCACTCGCAATCAATTGAATGACCGCAGAATTCAGGAAGGTTTGCGTTTGTGGCGCTGTTCCAACAACATTCACAATTGTGCCACCAAAATTCCAATTGAAATTCGTTGCATTTTGACTTGTATTCGTAAAGGTAACCGACAATGGACTACATCCCACCTCTGGAGCAGTGATGAAACTAGCTATTGGAGGATCCACCACATCAACAAACACACTGTCGTTTGCCTGGCACACGTTGTCTGTAACACTGAAATAATACCAACCTGGCGAAAGATTTTGCCATACTGTGGCATCAATAAAATTCGGATTTCCAGCACCTGGGCCCGTCCATTGATAGAATGGAACACCAGTCATACCCGATGCAAATGCGCTCACCGCACCCGTTGGGATACAGGCGGCTGATGGATATGATATGACGGTGTCCACCACCAGCGTCTGATTCAAGGTAACGGTAACGGTATCTGTACCGGTATAACCACAATTATCTGTCGCCGTCACAATGTAATTAATAGAACCCGTCATCGTGCCAAAAACGGTCGAAAGATAAGCAGAAGGACCCACCTGATTGTTAGGATCGCTCCATGCATACGTGTGCGGAAGTGTGCCACCCGTAGACGTCACATTCACCAGCACTGAATCATTGGCGCAAAGCACCGTTGGATCGGGTTCGTTGATCTGAATGTCAACCGTGTCCAAAATGTACAGCGTCCCACTCGATGTGATTGTGTCTCCACAAATCGTGATCGTAGTAGCCGTAATCGTGATGAATTCCAAATTGTCTGGAAACCCATCAGCAGTTGGATCAATCGTCAACACAATCGTGTCTTGTCCCGGAAGGAAAACCACTGGATTTTGAAGTGCAGGAAAGTCAGTCCCCTCCGTCGCCGTACCCGTGATCGTATAATTCACCGTCAGAGTATCCCCAAGTTGCGATTGAGGACGGATAAACATCAAATCAGCTGTTGTACAGCCTTCCAATACAGTCGTATCACCCGAAACTGTAGCAACAGCTACTTCCACCGCTTCAGAGCTAAAGGAGTTTGCTTGCAAGAATACACCTGAATCGAGCGACAAATCGCCAACATTACAGATCGCTAATTTAATGTGGTATGTTTGAGCGCATTGAACACTTGCATTTGCAGATAAGGTAACCGTCGTGCCATCATATTGAATCGCTAGACCATAAGCTGCTCCTGCCAAGTTGTTTGTGTAAAATTGCGGGAATTGACCTGCGCCAGGACCTAAGTTGTTGATCGTCACAGGAGTTGATGTTCCTGGTATAATTGCAAGATTTGTTCCACCTCCGGGATAACCTGCAAGAGTGTATGGACCTGAAATTCCAGGGCCCCACAAAAAGAATCCAAAGGCATCGTTGAACGAAGAAGGTGACCACTCAGGGTATTCTTCTGACGCGAAAATATAATTAAATGAAATCGTGTCACCAGAAGGAATGAAGTCGAATTCCAAAACAACACCATTTGTTGGATTGGCGTTAGCGATCGCATTCAAGTGTGGATCTAATGAAACGTTTGGCGTTGCTGGTGTATTATTTGTGAAGCCACCAGAGTTGTTTGGCCCAATGGCTGCAATTCCGTTGCCAGTAGAAAGCAACACTCCATTCGGAATCGGAAACGTTGTGCCCGATGCATCAAAATAGGTCACGTTTCCTTGAACGTTCGTCGCATTTAACGGAGTGCCATTAACCGTGATATTCGTCGCCGTAACCCCAAATCCGAGAAGAACGTTTTGCACAAGACTGGCAGGAGTTTGAGTATTTGTGACCGAAATTTGAGCGAAACCAGTTGTTCCGACGAGTAACGCAAGTAGCGAAACCAAAAATATTCTTGAGGACATATTGTGTAATTTATTTAAAAGACTTGGTTTGTCTTTAAATGGTTGCACGAAATTCGAATTTTGAATCCAAAAACCCTAATTATTTTAAGAAAATAACGACTTTTAGACTCTTCAACGAATAAAACAACATGGAAAACACACAAAAATATATCGCAGAAAACAAACAACGGTTTTTGAATGAGTTGTTGGATCTATTGAAAATCCCTTCCATTTCAGCGGATGCGGCCTACGCAAAAGATGTTCACAAAACAGCAGATCAAGTCGCGGCAAGCCTCGCGGCCGCGGGTGCAGACAAGGTCGAAATTTGCCAAACGGCAGGTTACCCAGTTGTCTACGCTGAAAAAATAATCGATCCTGCTTTCCCAACGGTGTTGGTGTATGGTCATTATGATGTTCAACCTGCAGATCCCATCGACTTGTGGACAAATCCGCCCTTTGAGCCAATTGTAAAGAAAACGGAGATTCACTCCGATGGTGCGATTTTTGCACGTGGCGCGTGTGACGATAAAGGACAAATGTTCATGCACGTTAAAGCCTTCGAAGCCATGGTGAAAACAGGTGAATTGTGCTGCAATGTCAAATTCATGATCGAGGGCGAGGAGGAAGTAGGAAGTGCAAACCTTGGGATTTTCGTCAAAGAGAATAAAGCGCGCTTGGCTGCTGATATCATTTTAGTATCAGATCGAGGCATGTTGGCAAATGATGTGCCTTCTGTGACAACGGGACTCCGTGGATTGAGTTATGTAGAGGTTGAGGTGACCGGACCGAACCGTGATCTACATTCAGGTCTTTATGGTGGATGTGTTGCAAATCCCATCAATATTTTGGCGCAGATGATTGCTTCAATGCACGATGAAAACAACCACATTACGATTCCAGGTTTTTACGACAAGGTGGTTGAATTGACAGACGAAGAGCGCGCTGAAATGGCGAAAGCTCCGTTCAGCAAGGAGGCCTACTGCAAAGCGTTGGACATGGAAGATGTTTTCGGTGAAGCGGGCTACTCCACGATGGAGAGAGGATCGATTCGACCGACGCTCGATGTGAATGGAATTTGGGGTGGCTACACAGGTGAAGGCGCGAAAACAGTTATTGCGTCAAAAGCGTACGCAAAAATCTCGATGCGCTTGGTGCCCGATCAAGATCCTGAGGAAATCACCAACCTATTTGTCACCCATTTTGAATCCATTGCGCCAAAAGGAACCCGCGTAATAGTGACACCACATCATGGAGGCGAAGCTGCTGTAACGCCCATAGATTCAATTGGATACAAAGCGGCTAGCCGAGCATACGAAGCAACCTTTGGGGTGAAACCCATTCCTGTGCGAAGTGGCGGATCCATTCCAATTGTTGCCATGTTTGAAAAGGAACTGGGACTTAAAACAATTTTGATGGGCTTTGGACTTGATAGCGATGCCATTCACTCACCCAATGAGCACTTCGGTTTGTTCAATTATTACCGTGGCATTGAAACCATTCCACATTTCTACGTTGCCTTTAAAGAATTATCAAACAATTAGAACATGAGGAACCTTGCAGCTATTGGATGTTTGCTGGTGATTTTCACCGGATGTACGTTTTATGAACCTGAACTTATCGGTGAAGAATCATTTAAAATGGAAAAGTTTGATGGGAAAGAAATTCGATTCACCGCAGGAGCAAAAGTGAAGAATGAAAACTGGTTCGCCATCAAAGTGAAGCCTTCAACGCTCGATTTGTATGTGGACGGCGAATTAATGGGAAAGGTGCATTTGGAGAAAAAGGTCAAGATGCGCGCAAAAAAGGAAACCATGCTCGAAGCCCCTTTTGTGGCCGAATTGGAGGCAAATGCACTTATGAAAGCGATGGGTATTGCGGCAAAAGGCGATGTTCAGGTCCGTTTGAAAGGAAAAATCAAAGGCGGGGTATTTATTTTCTCGAAAAAAATGGAGTTCGACGAAACGCGAACCATGAATGCCAAAAGTCTAATCGGAAGGGATTGAGTAAAGGTGCGCTTCGAGAACATTTCGACAGGCTCAATGTAGCTCCTCAGCGCACTTGGAGCCTCAGCGTCTCTTGCACCCGAGTCCCTCACGCGCAATTAGCTACGCCTCCAAAAACACCCGATGCAACCGCGACGAAAAGTGCGTCATAACCTCATACGGGATCGTGCCCATTTTTGCAGCAAGGTCATCAATAGGTTGGTGAATCCCGAGTATTTCCACGCGGTCTTTTTCTGAAACATCAAGTCCTGTGACGTTCACCATGATCATATCCATGCACACATTTCCAACTGTTGGACAGTAATGCTCACCGATGTAAACGCCGCCTTTTCCTTGGCCCAAATTTCGTCGAAAGCCATCCGCATACCCAACAGGGATCACGGCGATCTTCGTTTCTTCCTTGGCAATGAAGGTTCTACTGTATCCAACCGAATCGCCCAAATGCACGGTTTTTAGTTGTGAAATGGCACTGAACCAGCTGATTGCAGGCTTCAATTGTTCAGAAACAATCGGGTTCGATGTCGATCCATACATTCCAATTCCCAATCGAACCATATCAAATTGCGCACTCGAATGGTTGGCAATCCCCTCGGAATTGAGCAGATGGCGAATCGGTGTGCTTGGTAATGAAGCAATTAGGTGATCGGAAAGAAGCGTAAAGCGTTCAATTTGATTCTTCGTGAAATCACTCTCTGAGGCATCTGCGTCTGCTAAATGGGAATAGATGCTTTTCACAAATACTTCGGGCTGCGTTTGTAATTTCTGGATCAATGCATTCAAGTCCGTTTCCGTGAACCCAAGCCGATTCATCCCCGTTTCCAGTTTAACGTGAATTGGGTAGTGCGATTTACCCGCCAAAATCAATTCTCGAATCATTGCCTCGAGCTGTCGCATCGAAAAGAGTGCGGGTTCCAAATCGTGTTCTATGCACGTTGCGAGCGACTCTTCTTCACAATTCATTACCAAGATGGGCAATTTCACACCACTTTCGCGCAATTCGATCCCTTCTGTCGGATAAGCCACGCCCAAATAATTGACGCCTAGATGTTCCAAAAAGTGCCCCATTTTCTTCGCATTCGATCCGTAGGATGCCGCCTTCACCATGCACAGTACCTTCGTTGTGGGCTTCAAATACGATTTAAAAAAAGCAATGTTGTGTCGGATCGCGCCAAAATCAATCTGGAGATAGGTTTGATGCTTGTGTAATTTGAGTTGACCCGCCAATTTTTCCATTCCAGCCGAACGTGTGCCTTTGATCAATACCGAGGCATTTGAAATTTCCGATGCAACAGCGGAGTTAGGCGTGTAGAGAATGACTTGATCCAACGAAAATTCCCGAGCCAGTGTAGACACCCAAGCAGGTAGAGAATGTGCGCCGTTTCCAAATCCCACAATCAGGATCCGTTTTTGCTCCTTCGCATGCCCGAGTTGGTAGTCAAGCGCATAACGCAACGAATCTTCGTCTAAGTTGTATGCATCGTTGATAATGGTTGTGTTTCGAATGCCTTCAAACGTTTCCAATCGCATCGAAAGTTGTGTCAATTTTGGCAAACGCTCAGCTATTTCTTGGTCAGTAAGTCCCAATCGCTGAGCCATTCGAACTGACAAGAGGGCATTGAGCCGCATGTTTTTGTCCAAATTCAGCTGACCATCAAGCAGTCTGTCTGGCGCATGCCTATCTACACCAATTCCGTTGGTAAGGTTCAAGCTAATTTCACTTGGGTAGAAGAAAACTTCTGTGTCGTCGAAAAGACTTATTTTTTCCTGTAAATGTGCCTCACTGGAAGGGAAATGTGAGCGGTGAGCCTTTCCAAGTCCGGTAAAAATGCCAAAATTGGGTTGAATCATATCGGTCAGATAGCGCATATCGCCCGGCTCTGAGATCCCCGCTTCGATGATCGCGACATCTGATTCTGACGTCATCTCAAGCAACGAAAGGGCAACACCTAGTCGGGAATTGTAGCTTTTCGGACTTCGAACCACCTTCATTTTTTCCGAAATCAATTCTGAAAGCCATTCTTTCACCGTCGTCTTTCCAT
>JBFYPU010000002.1:0-15476 GCA_041303175.1 Crocinitomicaceae bacterium
GAAAGATTTCAAACTCAATTCCTTGTTGCAAATCACCAATGCAATCAACCTGAAACGCAACGTCGAAGAAATCACCAAACTCTTTGAATTCATCATTCGTGAGCAACTGGGCTTCGATAAATTTGTGCTCTTCAACAAACAAGAGGAATGGAATTGCCTATCGCGCGTGGGCTATCGCGGAAAGGTGAAAGACTTGGATGTCGACAAAATACTAGGACGGTTCAAAGAAATTACCGTAATTGAATCTTCCAAGACGCCCATTCTCAATGATTTCGATGTTGTCATCCCTGTTTTTCATGATGGTCGCGCCTTGGCGTATTTGCTCTTGGATAAAGTCGATCTAAAGTACGACGGTCGCTACGATAGCAGTTTTAGCTACTTGGGCTTCATCCAAACCTTGGCGAATATCATTGTTGTTGCCATTGAAAACCGACGCATGGCGAAAGTCAATTTGTACCAAGAACGCTTCAAACGCGAGTTGGAAATTGCCAGTACGATGCAAAAATTGCTCTTCCCTGAAGATTTGCCGTCCAATAACCGCATGGATATTTCAGCGCGTTATACACCACGACATGAGGTTGGCGGCGACTACTACGATTTCATTCCGCTTGGAAATGACGAGTACATTATCTGTATAGCCGACGTTTCTGGTAAAGGAATTTCCGCTGCAATGCTCATGGCAAACTTTCAAGCAACGATACGCACATTGTTTCAATATAAGCGGTTCGACATGCAGCAACTCATGACCGAATTGAACAGAAAAGTGATGGATACCGCGAAAGGCGAGAAGTTTATCACCTTTTTTATTGCGCACTATGACGCAAATAGCCGAAAATTGAATTATGTCAATGCAGGGCACAATCACCCCTTTATCACCAACGGAAAGACGATAGAAAACCTCGATCAAGGCTGCATCGGACTCGGAATGATGGCAGAATTACCCTTCATCAATGTGGGCGAAAAAGAGTTGAAACCCAACACCACCATTGTGCTCTACACGGACGGCGTCGTTGAATTGGAAAATGAAGCCGAAGAATTTTTTGGCACCGATCGCCTCGTAAAATTGGTTCACAATTACTACCCACTCAAAATGGAGGATATGAATAGCCTCATTTTCTCAAAACTCGATGAATGGAAAGGGCCTCTCGATTTAGTCGACGACACCGCGATTTTTAGTTGTCGATTTTTTTAGAAGAACGTACTAAACGCGAGGGGGTAAAGAAATTCAATGTTAAGATATATCTTTAACATCTCAATTGATCATAACCAATCATGAAAAATCGCATTCTCGCGCTGGTCTTCTTTTTCTTAAACTATTTGTGCATCGCTCAAATTGAATGGATAGATGGAGTTGCTTTTGGTACTAATTTAAGTCAAGGAAAGAATGATACAGACAACCTAGGAAACACCTATTCTGTTGGGGGATTTTCAATTGATCTCTTTATGGTATTGGGGCCAGGACAGTTTTATTCTAACGGAGAACTTGATGCTTACATTAAAAAAATGGACGCAAATGGCAATTTCGTCTGGGGAAGGACTTTTGGTGGGAATCGATCGGATAAAGCGAACTCCATTAGTATCGATGATCAAGGGAATATTTTCATCACTGGTTTTTTTGAAGATACAATAGATCTTGATCCTTCACCAACGAACGATTTTAATGTTGTTTCCGTCGGGGGTCAAGATGTGTTTATTGTTAAGCTCACATCTGATGGAGATTTTATTTGGGGGAAGACAATTGGTACAACTGGAGACGATGAAGGACTCATTACAGAAGTGAATGCATCTGGAAGTTGCTGGATTTCAGGATCCTATTCCGACACATACATTGATTTGGATCCTGGGCTAGGGATTGCGGGGCAGGGTGGTTTCGCTGCCAAGGGATCGTTTTTTGTTGAGCTCAACCCGCAAGGTGATTATTTACGGGGTTTTGTTTTGAATTCGATAAATTTGACAATTTCAGGAATCAGCCCTACGGAAAACAATGGCTTGTATGTTTCGGGGCATTTCATAGGACCTTTAGATATGGATCCAGGACCAGCAACAGAAAATATAAGTAGTCTGGGACCTTGTACATACTGTTCGTTAGCGTTTGTTTTGAAGGTTGATAGTCTCGGTGTTATGGACTGGTATCAAACCTTAGGAGAAGGGCCTCACTATTATTCTTCAAAAGGTGGAGAAGTGAAAGTGTCGGAAAATGGAAACGTATTCGCTTACGGTCAATATACTGATTCAGTAACATTTTATTCTGGAGGTAATACAACGGAATTATTTCCTGCGTATGTTGGAACTCATGGTTATCTGATGAAATTAAGTACTGATGGGTTAATCGATTGGGTAAAATCCATTGATTGTGCGGACATTAAAGTTGGAGCTATGACGATTCATGGCGATGAAGTTGTTCTTACTGGTGAGTTTACATCCAAGATCGACTTTGATCCTTCTAGTGCAATCGTAGAAATGACTACTTCCTTCTATAGTTATATGTACCATGGTTTCATCGCGAGTTACGACACCCTGTTAGGAAGTTTTAATTGGGCAAATACATTGCCGACTGAGGTGAATGCGTATGTCAAGTTTGTAGATATCGCGTATGACGATCTGGGAAGTTTTTATGGCTCCGGAAATATTTACCACGCAGTGGATTTCGATCCAAGTTCAGGAGAATTCATCGTTAATGGGGCGAATGGAAACCCATTTATTGTCAAATATAATAACACATTGAATGTCCCTATTTCAGAAGACAACGCGTTTTCGATGGAAGTTTTTCCGAATCCAGTTACTGATCAATTGTTCATCTCGTTAAAAGCATTACAAACTTATTCCATTGAACTGATAGATCAATTTGGGCAATGCGTGCGCTACATCGAGAATGCGACTGGCAATGCCGGCATTGATGTAAGCCGCCTTACTAAAGGAATATACATTTTGAGAGTTAGCAATTCGAAGGGCTCAGCGATAAGAAAAGTCGTGGTGAATTAATTTTTGGAGTTTTCGAATGAAAACGAAAGGATAGTAACTACCTAAACTCCAACACCTTCATCCACTCCTTCACGTTACCTGCCTCATCTTTAACGAGCATTTTCAGCTCCTTCAATCCAAGCATGTCAGCTGGACGATTAAATGTCAAATAGCTGCCTTTTGTTTCGTACTCGAGAAGGTACCATTTGCCGTCGATAAATAAATCGTAGTCTGCAATTGCCGTGTGCGCATCACCAATTTTCCAGCTCAAAAGGGTGCTTGCGGTGTAGGTTGCTGTTGCTTTGAAATTTAAAGTAGCAATGGTGGGTGCAAGCGTATCGCGTTTAAGAGAATAAGTGCCAAAAAATTTCGAATCCGCGGAATACCAGCCGTCTGCGTATGTTGCCATGATCGCTTTTCGACTGCCTTTTGCGGTGATTACCTCAATGTAGTGTTTGCCATCTGCTGGGTCAGATGATTTAATTTTGATCCGGTATGGATTGTGAACCGGCTCCGCAGCAATGCCAACTTCCGTATTCAATTTTGACTTATTTAATTTCAGAGGTTCATATACTGTTTCCACTGGAAAATCAATCGTGCGCTTGTCGTTTGCTAGTTGCATTGACTGCGAAGGCTGCAAATAACTCGAGTCCAAGCCAACACCATCTGCCGAATTGATTTCACCAGCTGAAACGAGAATGTCAAAATTCAAGCTTGTTTGATTGCCTTTTGGATCATAAGCGATATAGCTAATGTTTAAACTATCGCCCGGCTTGCATGGCAGAATGCCGTTTTTTCCATAGGTGTAAATAGGTAAATTGTTTTGCGTCGTTTTGAAGCATTTGTGAAATTTCTTTCCGTTCACGTAATCGGCGTAATCCTTGTGGCAATTGACATAACGCGTTGATTCAAATGGAATGCGATCCGATTGCTGCCCAAAAATGGTGTCGCCGTTTACGATCAGGATACTGCCATACAAACCACATGGATTTGACAAACCATTCAATCGATCGAGCACACTTACCGCAATACCGATACCACCAGATTTCGAACAAAAATGTGAAGGAACAACAACGTTATTTCCTGCGGTTGCTTTGCCAATCACGCCATTCGCAACCGGTTGATTTAGCTTTTTACCTGGAAAACGGTATCCATCTTTGGTTAATGCGTAGACATTCAGGGATTGAATTTCTGGCGCGATGGTATCGGAAATATCAAATCCAAACACCAGTGGATTGAGCGCGGCCTCTGTTTTGGTGTCCCGAATTTCAAAATGGAGGTGCGGAGCGGTTGAACTTCCCGTATTTCCAGATAACGCAAAAATTTCTCCCTTCTTCACTGGAATATCTCCAGCTTTTAAGTGAATTTCCACCTCATAGTTTTGTTCACGTTCTTGGGTCAAACGAACAATAGAATCCAATTTTCCCTTGAACTCACTGCAATGTGCGTAGACGCTAGTTGTTCCATTTGGATGATCAATGTACACTACTTTTCCATATCCATACGGCGAAACCTTTACACGTGAAACAAATCCATCCGTTATGCTGTACAAATTGTAACCAATTTTATTGTTGGTTTTGAAATCCAAGCCCATATGAAAATGGTTTGGACGCAATTCACCAAAATTTGCCGACAGCGCGAGTGGAATACCCAAAGGCGGGTGGTAACTGCTGTCAGGTGCGGTTTGCGCGTTGATTTTTTGGGTAAAAAGTATTGGAAAAAGGAGTAAAAAATAGAGACGCATCATTTTTCAAAAATAGATGTTTGATAAGTTTACTACAACTATCGCGCAAAAAATATTGATGTTCTCTTAATCAATGCTATTTTTGTATAAAGTCGAACTATGTCTGATCGCGTTTACAAGCTAATTGAAACCTTACAGGAGAAAATTCTTCTCTTGAAAGGTGAGTGCGTCTTGGAGCGATCAAAGAACGATGAATTGACTGCGAAAAACAAAGCGTTATCGAGTGAATTGGCTGAAAAGGCAATCACAATAGAGTCCTTGAATGAGCAGATCAACGAATTGAATCAGAAACATAGCGAGGCGAAGGAACAGAACGTTGGTCAGACTGATGAAAGTGGAATATCAGATGAACAGATTGACGAATTGGTAAAAGAAATAGAATACTGCATTGGGCAGTTAAAGAAATAAACATGGCGAAGTTGTCATTGAAAGTTGTTGTTGCCGGTAGAACTTATCCGCTCTCTGTGAGTGAGGATGAGGTTCAAAAGGTTGAAAAAGCGGCAAAAGACATCAATAAAGCAGTGAAATTACTGCAAGACAATTACGCTGTGAAGGACATGCAAGATTTGTTGGCCATGACGGCACTGCAATTGGCAGTGAAGGAAGGAAAAGCAGCACCATCGCCAGCACCAACTTCAGTAACTGAACCAGACTATAGCGAAATAGAAGATCGCTTAAGCGCGCTGATTCAATCACTGGATCAAGCATAGTCCATTCTTCCGTCTTTTCCAAAGAGTCTTTAGCGTTCTAAAATTGAGTACTAATTTTAGATGTATTATTAACTATGGAAAGTATCATATATGGAATCGTTGGATTAGCGATTGGCGCTGTTGGAGTCTTCTTCATTCAGTCGGTTTTATTAAAAAACCGAAGAGATCAAATCATCAAGGACGCAGAGAAAGAAGGGGAAAACCTCAAAACGAATAAAATTCTTCAAGCGAAGGAAAAGTTCCTCAAGTTAAAAGAAGACCACGAAGTCGACATTAAAGACCGTGAACGGAAATTGCAATCTGCTGAGGATCGTGTGAAAGCGAAGGAAAAAACGCTTTCTCAGAAAATCGAGGATGGCAACAGAAAAGACAAGCAATTGGAACGATTGCAAGAAACGTTGGACGCAAAGATTGCGGCTTATGACGCCAAGCAAGCAGACCTCGATAAAATGCACCAAAAGAATGTGGACGAGCTCTCTAAAGTGAGTGGGATGTCAATTGACGATGCGAAATCTGGCTTGATGGAAGCGTTGAAAGATGAAGCTCGAACTGGTGCCATGGCACATATCAACGAGATTGTAGAGGACGCTAAATTGAATGCAAACCGCGAAGCAAAGAAAATCGTCATTCAAACAATTCAACGTGTAGCTACTGAACAAGCTGTAGAAAATTCAGTATCTGTCTTCAATATCGAATCGGATGAAGTGAAAGGTAGGATCATCGGTCGTGAAGGACGAAACATTCGCGCGCTTGAAGCTGCTACAGGAGTTGAGATCATTGTTGACGATACGCCAGAGGCAATCATTCTTTCGTGTTTTGATCCAGTGCGACGAGAAATTGCACGATTGGCATTGCACCAACTCGTATCCGACGGTCGAATTCACCCAGCTAGAATTGAAGAGGTTGTGGCGAAGACGCGTAAACAACTTGAAGAGGAAATTGCGGAAACTGGAAAGCGGACATGTATCGATCTTGGAATTCATGGTCTCCACGCGGAACTTACAAGAATGGTCGGACGTATGAAATACCGTTCATCTTACGGTCAAAACCTCCTGCAACACTCGCGCGAAGTGGCAAACCTTTGTGCCATCATGGCAGCCGATCTCGGTTTGAACGTGAAAGCAGCAAAACGTGCTGGTTTACTTCATGATATTGGTAAAGTTCCAGATGAATCACCAGAATTGCCTCACGCAATACTCGGGATGAAAATGGCGGAAAAATATGGTGAAAAACCAGATATCTGCAATGCAATTGGCGCTCACCACGATGAAATTGAAATGACAACGATGATTTCACCTATCGTTCAAGTCTGTGATGCCATCTCAGGTGCACGTCCAGGTGCGCGACGTGAAGTGGTGGAATCTTACATCAAGCGAATCAAAGAACTCGAAGCACTCGCAATGGCATACGATGGTGTTTCAACGGCCTATGCGATTCAAGCAGGACGTGAACTTCGTGTGTTGGTGGAAAGCGATAAGGTAACGGATCAACAAGCCGATGAATTGTCATTTGCCATCTCTCAAAAAATTCAAACTGAAATGACCTATCCAGGTCAGGTGAAAGTGACCTTGATTCGTGAGAAACGAGCTGTCAGCTACGCAAAATAAGATGAATTTATCCAAGGCAATCGAATCTTTGCATTCCCAGCATGCGCTCGTGACGGGTGGTGCTGGGTTTATTGGCTCAAATTTGGTCGCGTTCCTGATCGAAAATGGCGTGCGCGTCACTGTTCTAGACAACCTATCAACGGGTAAACGCTCGAACCTCAAGGAGTTTTCTTCAAACCCCAATTTTCGGTTCATTGAAGGGGATATCACCGACTACAACACCTGTTTAAACGCCATTCAAGATGTGGATGTGATCAGTCACCAAGCAGCGATGGGTTCTGTGCCGCGCTCTATCGAGTTTCCGCACAATACGCACAATGTGAACGCAACCGGTTTCCTCAACATGATTCACGCAGCGAAAGAATCGGGAGTCAAACGATTTGTGTATGCCAGCTCATCCTCCGTTTATGGCGACAGTATTACTTCACCCAAACAAATTGGTATGGAAGGCGAATTGCTTTCTCCGTATGCTGTGACCAAACAATTGAACGAAGAATACGGGAAGGTCTATGCCAAATTACACGGAATGCAGACCATTGGTTTGCGCTACTTCAATGTTTTTGGTCCCAAGCAAGATCCGAATGGAGTGTATGCCGCGGCTATTCCAAAATTCATCGACAAAATGAGGAATGGAGAGGTACTCACAATCAATGGCGATGGTGAACAAACGCGGGATTTCACATTTGTGAACAACGCCGTGAAGGCAAATGTCTTGGCACTCGCGACAAGTAATCCCAAAGCATTTGGCCGTGTATTCAATGTGGCATGTGGACATTATTTTTCACTAAATCAAGTAATTGAATCGATAAAAAAAGGATTGATTGCATACGGGAAATTCAACGAGGCATGTGAAATTATTCATGGGCCAGATCGTCCGGGTGACATCCGTGATTCATTGGCTGACATCTCAGAAACAACGGAACATCTAGGATATACGGATCTTGATTTATTTGAAGATGGGATTGACGTATATTTGAAGATGCTCTGCACACATGGCTAAAAAACTTGCACTCAAATCAGATTTCCTGAAGTACATCCTTGTGCTCATGTCGGGAACGATGATTGCACAGCTGATCAATCTTGCCTTAAACATTATTCTCTTTAAGCATTTTTACGACGCGGTAGATAATGCAGAATTTGGACTTTTCGCTCGCATTGTTGGTGTTGTGGCATCAGTGGCGACTGCCCGTTATGAGTTTGCTTTGCCCATCGCAAAAGCAGATGTGCACTCGTTCCGTTTATATCGTATAGCGCTTCGGCTTGCATTTATTTCTTCAGGTATCACAGGGGTTGTAGTGGTGATTCCAATGTTTCTGCAAGGTAATATAAGCGACGCACTCTTTTACGGAATGATCCCACTTGGAATGTTTTTGACGGCTTACAACAGCATCGGCACCAATTGGGCAATTCGCAACCAACAATTTAGAAGCATTAGTTTATCAAAAGTCACCAATGCTGGATTCGGCAGCTTTATGAAACTTGCTTTTGGCTGGCTTGGATTTAATTACATCGGTTTGATTATTGGGACAATTGGAGGGTTGATCATTTCCAATATTTGGTTTTTCCGAAACTATAAGCTCGCGAATCGTCAATACAAGGTCAAATTCAAATCGCCGCGTAGTCGATTGCTCGTGAGTGAGTACAAAGAATTTCCAATCGTCAATTTGCCTCATACACTTATGGATGCTGGTCGTGATTTGATTGTCGCATATTTGATCATTCAACTGTTTACAAAGGCGGATTTTGGCTTGTTCAATATGTCCTACAACATGCTGCGGATGCCATTGATGCTAGCGGGCTTGGCGATTAGTCAAGTGTTTTATCAGCGATGCTCGGAGCAATTTAATAGAGGGGAAGATATTTTGCCGCTTGTTCTGAAATCGATTCGTGTGCTGGCCTTGATTTCCATTGTGCCATTTACTTTGATCTTTTTCTTTGGCGATGAACTTTTCGTGTGGGTTTTTTCAGAGGAATGGCGAAGTTCAGGTGAATATTCCCAAATCATGGTTCCTTGGTTTATGCTTAATTTTATAGCTTCGCCCATTTCATTTCTGCCATTGATTCTCGGACGTCAAAAAGAGTTTTTCAGAATCGCCATGATGGGTGCCGCTGGCATGATTTTAGGGTTTTGGGTGCCTGATTACTTTTTCAACGCGAGCATTGAGACAACTCTATGGATTGTTAGTATCTGGCAAGCAGTCTATTATCTTTTCGTTATATTTAAGACGATTCAATACATTAAGAAGGTCAAAGCGCAATGAAATTATTCCAATATTTAGCGGCCAAACGAAAATTAAGAGCAGCCAGAAATAGCGCTCCGCAAATGATGTATGGTTACACGCAGAACGGAGTGTTGTTGAAAGATACGCGCATCGGGAGTGCCACCTCCATTGTTGGAGAAGAAGGGCTGGTTTTGGAAGACAATGTGTTTATCGGTCAATTTAATTTTATTGAAGCTACAAACGGCGTGTTCATTGGTGAAGGCTGCCAAATCACCAATTACGTCTCCATCGTTACGCACAGCAGTCACATCGCGATTCGCTTGTATGGAGATCAGTATAGAAACACCCCGAAACCGATTGCCTATAACGAAGGAAAGGTACACATTGGAAAGTATTCTTTCATTGGCCCACACGTAACCATTATGCCAAACACAACCATCGGAAAAGGATCGATTGTTGCATCGCATTCACTGGTGAAGGGAACATATCCAGATTTTGCCATCATTGGTGGAACGCCGGCAACGGTCATTGGAGATACCCGTGATCTGGATGAACCCTATTTGAAGGAACATCCTGAATTAAGAAAATATTATACTAATTGGTCTGAAAAATGAGAGTGTTAATTGTTGGATTGCCCTTGTTTGCTGAACGTCTCAGCCTAGCACTTTCTGAATTTGATCCAGATAGTCGATTTGTCCATTTGGACACCTATTACAGCAAAAGAGATAAACTACGCGCCTTGTGGCAAATCCGCAGAGCCGATTGCGTCGTTTCCATAAACGGATCCATACAGCCCAGTCAAGTGTTTGAATTGACCTTGAAGCGAAATGTTCCCTTGATTATGAATTGGGTTGGAACTGATGTCTTGAAATCAACGAAAGCATTCAAAGAAGGGAAATTTGAACGGCACTATATCGACCAAGCAACACATTTTTGCGAAGTCGGCTGGATTCAAGATGAACTGAAGGAAATTGGAATCAATGCGGAAATTGTGAATTTTGCTGCCTTCAAGAAATCGTTTGAGCTCACTCCTGTGCAGAGTAAGAAATTGACCATTCTCTCTTATATTCCAGACCGTCGATCCGATTTTTATGGCATGCCCACCTTGATTCGTATGGCGAAACGATTTCCATCCATGAATTTTTTGATCGCGGGAACCGATGGTGCAGAAAATCAACCCATACCAGAAAACATGAAAGCGTTGGGATGGGTGAATAAAATGGATGAAATATTTGATGAAACCCATGTCTGTGTGCGCTTCACCGAGCACGATGGACTGTCCAATTTTATTTTGGAATCGCTCGCACGCGGGAAACAAGTTGCATATAAAAATGCGTTCAACCATTGTGAGCACTGTCCAGATGAAGAAACGCTAGCGTCTACCTTGCTCGATTTTGAAGCGAAATTGAACAACGGTGATGACCTAATCAACGCCAAAGGAGCAGATTTTATCCGCGAAGAATTCAATGAAAATGTCATTTTGGGCGGGTTTTTAGAGAAAATTAAAGCGGCAATTGGAGAAAAATAAACGAAATATTTGGATCATCGCGTACTGGTTTTCGCCCAACAAACGGGTAGGGGCGATGCGCGCGAGCTATTGGTCACGTCAACTTCCAGATACCCTTAACGCAAATGTTCATGTAATTACAGGTGAACTCGACGCTCAGGGAGAGAACATCCATGTCGTACCCAAAACTGGGACTTCCATGTGGACAAAATTCATCGCTGATGTTGGTATTGTTTGGAAAAAAAATATTCAAGATTATTTAGCTAGCAACCCGATCGAAACGCCTGATTTAGTTATCATTACCGGTGGACCTTTCATGCACTTCGGACTGACTTCCTTTCTAAAGAAAAAATATGGATGCAAAGTCATTTTGGATTACCGCGATCCCTTTGCCGTCAATCCTGGTTTCGACAATTCTTGGCTCAAAGTTCATCTCAAAAAATGGGTCGAAGGTCGATTCAACCGCAAAGCAGATGGCTTGATCACCGTGAATGAGCAGTGTGCAGAAATCATCAAAGGCTTCGATCAAAAACCAAATGTGATCGCGCAAAATGGATTCGATGAATCCGTTGAGTGCTCGCCAATTCCCGTTGTTCTAGGAGACAAAATGAGCTTCTCGTATGCGGGTAAATTTTACTTCGATCCAGCACCCATTCAAGCTGCCATTGACGAAGTAGGAGTTGAATTTCACTATATTGGTCCAGATGAAACCCAACTCGATTTAACGTTGAAGTCAACCATTTCACACGGATTTGTGGAGTACAAATTGGCTTTGGAACAAATCGGAAAATGCGATGTAGGCATCATTCAAACAATCGGGACAGGATTTCAATCCACCACGAAAATTTTTGATTATACGCGCTGTGAGCGAGCAATTTTGATCGTCTCGAATAATGTGATGAATGCTGGTTCCCTTCACGATGAATTGAAGGAATATCCGAATGTATTCTGGGCAAAAAATGAAAAGGAATCGATCGTGCACGCCATCGAAACCATCAAAAAGACGACATACATTCATCCAATTCCACGTTTCGCCGATAAGTATTCGCGGAAACATCAGATGACAAAGGTTGTTGAGCTCATTGAACGACTGTTGAAATGAAAACGTGGGAACGCATATTATTGGCACTTTCCGCAGTGTTTACCATCTCAAGTTTGATCGGTGAGTTGTTTTGGCCAGCGCATTTGCGTTTCCTTTTGGATGATTTTTTCTTCCCATTTGGTCTACTTTTCCTCGGATACATTTTTCTGAAAAAGAAAGAATGGCGGTGGTTCATAGGCGCATTTGTTCTACTGAGTTTGTGGGGTTTGTCGAGCGATCTACTCGCCAATCACCCACTGCAACTTCAACCGCTCAGCAGCTTGGTGCGATGGTTAAAGTGGCCAATATTCTGCGTGACGATTGCCCAAATTGGTGGGTTGAACATCAATAAACGTAACGTTGAGAATGGAATCGTGGCGATTTTTTTGAGCCTGGCAGCCATCAATTTTGTGATGCTCCTAAATCCATTCGGACTCGGTCAAGCCATGACTGAAATCTACGGGCCGAAACCCGAAGTTATTTTGGCGAATTACCAAGAATTTGGTGCCTTTCGCTTGTCTGGAACCTTTTTAAATCCGAACAACAATGCGGGGATTTTTGCGCTATTCCTTCTATTCTTCCTGCACCTTAATGCGAAAAAGTATTGGAAATATGTCTTGTTGGGATTTGTCTTTATTTTTTTGACACAGTCTAGAACCACCTTGATTCTTTCCATGCTCATCCTTGGAATTTACATTATCCGGAGCACTTCATATCGATTCAAGTTTGTGATAATACCTCTGGCAATTGCAGTTCTTTTTGGTGGAATGCTGCTGTTTCGTTCACGGTCCCTACTTTCTCTTTTTGATGGATCTGCCTTTCAATCCAATTCATGGCTCCAGCGCATGGAACATTATGGAATTTTCAACGATTCAACGATCAGTGAGCTTATAATGGGACGGGGAATTATTTTGGATCCAATCACTCAAGTCGGTTTCTATTTCGATTCCGAATATCTCAGTGTGCTCTATCAGTTTGGAATTATAGGAATTCTCTGTTGGTTGGTGGTGTTGTTTCAACTGACTCGAATCACGAATGGTAAAAATTTACCTTCCGGTTTTTCACTGTCAATGCTCATCCTCATTCTAGGAATTTCCATCACCAACTTTGCGTTTTTCAATGTCGAATTTGCAACACTTCTATCCGTTCTCTGTGGAAGCTGGATATTTCTTCAATCGCCCGATAAATTCCACAACGATTCCAAGGAAAAAGCCAAATAGAACGCTGTACAAAAACATCGATTTATTTCGTTGTGTTTCGCGAAAGCGCACATTTTTGACCTCAATGTGATCGTTTTTTAGTACACGTCTACTCAACTCCGAAACCTGTTTTTCTGTGGATGGATTTGGCAAAGTGACCTTGATTTCATGAATGCTCAACGATTTGTGGCGCAGGGTATCTCCAATTGATGTGGTATAATTTCGAATCAACTTTCCTTCAACTAGAAAAACAGTGTCCGCTTTCACAAAGTTGGGTATAAATTCCTTTTTTTTCGCGTCGAATCCATAGTCAATAAGCCAAATGTCCTTCGGCGTTTGAAGAAAAACAAGCGCAGTTCCAACTATTGCCGAGATGAAGAGCAACGCAAGAGAAGTGAAATGTTTTTTCAAAAATTGAAACATAGAACAAGAATAGTTGTTTTCGAATAAACTGAAACACAAAAGGATGTTTAATTAACTTTGTTTCCTATATGAAGCACGGAAAACGCATATTTCTCATTGAAAAAATCAATTCGAAGGGGTTAGAAGGTTGCTCGCATGTTTTGCCGCCGCGAAGGAGAGCATTGGATTATTTCGCCAACATTTCGCATCAAATTTGCCGATTATTCACTCAATCAAGCAACGCAATATGCTGAACGAACTCACATGGAAAGAAAAATTCCTTTTGAGTGCTTCTGCGCTTTTGGTCATCGTGTTGATCCTAAAAGATCAATGGATTCCACCGTTTATTGTGCTTTTTGCTGCGAGTACGTTGCCATTTTGGAAGGGAAAAAAGTTGATCCATCTCAAATGGGTCGTGGTTTCACTTGCGTTGCTATTTGTCGTTTACGCCATTTCATTTATTGGGGCCACGAATAAAACACAGGGAACGCTCTTGCTCACAACGAAACTTTCTTTTCTCATTTTTCCACTTTTAGCACTCGTTATGACATCTGGTTTCAAGATCGCTGCAACAGGTATCAAATGGGGATTTATTATCGGAAGTGGCATCTCCATGCTGTTCTCCCTCGTGCGTGCTGTTGTTGCAGAAGGTGGGTTTTCGGGTGACGCCTTCCACGCGAGTCGTTATGGTTGGAACATGCACGCTTCCTATTTGGCGCTCATCTTTATTTTCGCGTGTGTTCTGCTTTTTACGGATAAATCAACATCGAATTGGCAGAAATCCAGAACTTTTCAAATCGGTAAATGGATGTTCCTTATGCTCACTATCATCTCGATCTTTTACCTTCGTTCACTGGGAGCGTTCGTCTGTGTGGCGGCTATTTTTGGTGCACTGCCCATTTGGAAAAGTTTGGAATCCAGAAATTGGAAATGGCTCCTCACACTTCCAGCTTATGGATTGATCTTTTTTATTGGATTGAAATCTTCTCCACGAATTTCAAATGATGTTAACGCTAGCATCAATTATTTAAGCATTTGGTCGGAATCGCCCCAATTGTTCATTGAAAATAATGTAAACAACATTGAATCGAATACCGTTCGTTTGGTGGTTTGGACAATTTCATTCAACATGATCGCGGATAATCCGTTTGGCGTTGGGATGGGTGATGAAAACGACCTTTTATCGCGTGAATACTACAAACATCGTTACACAGGCTATGCAGAACGTCATTTGAATCCGCATCAACAGTTTTTGCAAACTGGCATTTCTATTGGTTGGATCGGCATTATTTTATTGGCCATTTTGTTCGTGCAACTGATCATTGTAGCTTATCGAACACGCCATTTAGCGCTCTTCCTAGGATCCATTTGCATCGCGGTTTCGTGCCTTTTCGAGTCCATGTTAGAGCGACAAGTCGGTGTCATTTTTCTCAGTATTCTGGTGTTTTATGTTGCCATTGTGCGGTGTGAACAATTAACTTCATCCACTGAAGAATGAAATTATTGATCTTAACACAGTATTATCCGCCAGAAATTGGAGCCCCGCAAAACCGATTGCACGAATTGGCTGTTCGCTTGAAAAAGGAAGGGGTAGACGTGGAGGTCTTGACTGCCATGCCGAATTATCCCAAGATGGAAATTTTTGAACGGTACAGAAACGGAAAAATTCGTGCTGAGAAAATTGACGGAATTCAGGTCTACCGTTCAAAGATTTATGTATCAAAATCGAAAAGCATTTTACCAAGATTGTTGAATTATTTTAGCTTTGTTTGGACTTCCTATTGGCGTGGTAGGAAGTTGGGAAACTTCGATTTCTTAATGGTCGAATCCCCACCGCTTTTTCTTGGTTACAGTGCCATGCGCTTATCAAAAAAATTAAATGCCAAGCTGATTTTCAATGTCTCGGATTTGTGGCCGGAAAGTGCAGAGAAAATGGGTGTCGTGACCAATCAGAGAATGTTAAAAATGGCCTACAAACTGGAAGCGAAATGCTACGCAAAAGCGCATTTGGTAACAGGACAAACGATGGGGATTGTTGACAAT
>JBFYPU010000003.1:0-7293 GCA_041303175.1 Crocinitomicaceae bacterium
AATGAGAAGAATTGCTGAATTTGTCAAGGAGCGCCGAAAAGAAGTAGGATTGACGCAGGAAGAGTTTGCTGAACGAACGGGTGTAGCGCTTACCGTTATTCGAAAAATTGAACAAGGAAAATCCAATCTCAATATGGATAAGGTAAACTTGGTACTTAAAATGTTCGGGCATGAATTGGCTGCTGCAAGTAGTAAAGAACTCAAAGAATTTGATACGTGAGACAGGCTAACATTTATTACCAGGACAAGCTTGCGGGTATACTCACGGAGACGGATGAAGGCGATTTTGTTTTTCGTTATGAAGATCAATACGTGAAAGCGCATCCGAACGATTTCATCACGTTTTCCATGCCTGTTTCAAGCGTTCCTTATCGAGAAAAACGATTGTTTCCCTTTTTTGAAGGATTGATCCCCGAAGGTTGGTTGTTGGATATCGCCTCAAAAAACTGGAAGTTGAATAAAAACGATCGAATGGGATTATTACTCGCATGTTGCAAAGACTGTATCGGAGCTGTAAGTGTTGAACCAATCATTTCGCGCGATGAAACATAATTGTCTGTACTGCTATCAGCCGTTAGCTACTTCGGGTGACTTCCATGAAGGATGTGCGAAACGGTTTTTTGGAACAAGCGAGGCTCCAACGATAAACCACAGTTTGGCAGAAATGTCGGAACTAGCAAAAAGGATTGTTGAGAGAAGCGTTGCTGTAGCAGGCGTTCAACCGAAATTATCCATGTCGGTTTTCAGAGACAAAACGGTTGGTGCCAAGAATCGACTTACTGTTGTAGGAGCGTTAGGTGGAAATTTCATTTTCAAACCACCATCCGAACATTTTCGTGAAATGCCAGAGAACGAGCATGTGACCATGAGAATTGCTGAAGCATTTGGAATAAATGTCGTTCAGTCAAGTTTGATTCGATTACAATCGGGAGAACTTTCGTACATCACAAAACGCATTGACCGCACGATCACTGGAGAAAAAATCCACATGATAGATCTGTTTCAAATCACGGAGGCAGTCGATAAGTATAAAAGTTCAATGGAAAAAGTTGGGAATGCGCTCAAAGAAAATTCCGACAATACATTGTTGGATCTCGTGTCCTTTTTTGAACTGACCTTATTTAGTTTTATCACTGGCAACAATGACATGCACTTGAAGAATTTTTCAATGATCAAGACGCGATCAGGCTGGACGCTGGCACCTGCCTATGATTTGTTAAATGTGCGAATCGCGAATCCAGAGGATAAGGAAGAACTGGCACTAACCCTGAGGGGCAAGAAAAAGAAACTTACACGGGTTGATTTTGAGCGGTTCGGAGAAGGTTTAGGATTAACACCAAAACAAGTGCAAGGTGTATTCAAGCGCTTTGAGAAAAATAAAGAAAAAGCCAATACTTGGATTGATCAATCCTTTCTGTCGAATCAACTAAAAGAAGCCTATCTTGAAATGCTGAACGAAGGGTATTCTAGGATAGATCGTTAGCTAAAATCCAGAAGAATAGGATGGAGTACGCAGCACGCTTTTGGTTTTCGATCACCATTGGTTTTACTTTTCAAGCGCTAAATAGACATAACGGAAACTCCAATGTGTAAGCATCAGTTTTTAAATGAATAACGATGCATTCATTGTCAATCCCTCTCGGTAAATGAATAAAATGCCCAAATGTTATGGAATGTTAGAAATACTACAACGTGAACGTTTCGGTTAAACTTTTTTCAATATTTTTATCAAAAAAAAACCATGAAAAAGCTTACACTCCTATTGTTCGTGATGATTTCGTTTACCAATTGGTCTCAAATGACCATAGAATGGCGCTTTCTAAATGTTGAGGACGGGTATGACCACATCAATAAAATGAAAATTTACATCGATGGTGAGTACCACGGAGAAACAGATGAGTGTAATCAACTGGACTGGTGCACCTACGAATTCCCGCTTTCTAAAGGAAATCACAACATCAAATTGCTCAACATGTCACTCTTTGAAGGTGTGTGGGAAGAACACCTCATTGAGAATAACTATTCAGTGGATGCAGTGCTTGAGAAGTCTGTTAAAATGAAGAAGAAGGCTAAACTCAAGATGGAAATTGATTTGGATAATTCAGGAGAACCTTTCACATTTCTGAAGAGATAAGTTTCGGTTTCGAAGGGCATTCCTCCATCACGCGTACACGAAGAGGTCACATAAAAAGTGAATTTACGCTTGGTTCCTGCATAAAATTTGTTCGCCAATTAGCTGATTGATCTTAAAAATCATATCTTTAGGGTATGAAACGTTTAATGCGTACATATTTGTCGTTCGTTTTGTTGCTTTGCTTAGCAATAAAATTTGTGCCCCTTAGCTTAATGCATTCGCATGAAGATCATGGAGGTACACATGTCACGCATGAGGCTATTTCGTTTCACGAAGCGGATGTAAACGGTGCGGATTGTGTATTCAATTCAGCCGATGAATCAGCCGAAGATTGTGATGTCTGTGACGTACAGCAATCGCTCAATCATCAAGCGTATACCGTAGGTAAGCAAACCACTATTCCCAATTTTGGTCTTCAACGTATAGACGATTCAGCTGTTGAAGGATCGTGTGCGAATTATCTCCTTGAGAGCATTTCCGGTCGAGCGCCACCTCGCGCATAACACCTCGAATCATTTTTAAAGAAACATTCCGTTCCAATTTAACTGTGAGAACAACGGTGACCGTTTGTTGCGCTGCATTTGAGCACAAAATGAACGAAATCGTGTTGGTTTAGTGGCAATAGCCGTTTGTTTTAAATGATTCCCCTTTGTCTGGCTCAGTCCGACAGCCTTGTTCCATTTCAATATATTAAAAAGCATCTTATGCAAAGCTTCGCGCAATTTATTGCCACGCTTATCTTGTCCATTCTGTTGTTTTCAGCGCATGCCCAAGAATCTTGTACCTATCAAATGACTGGATACGTGATTGATGATCATGATCGTTCGCCGTTGTCAGATTCCAAGATCTATCTCAAAAATTCAAAAATGGAAGTCTTCGCGGATTCCAATGGCTACTACGTTTTTACTGGTCTGTGTGCGGGAACCTACACATTTTACTGCAAACATTTTGGATGTGATGTCGTGACCCAAACGGTGACGATCAGCGGAAACACCGTGCAAAATTTCTATCCGGAGCACCATGTTGAATTCGAAGACGTGGAGGTGGTGGCAACGAAACTAGAAGAAGAAATGTCGCTCGGGACCCGAGAACTTTCCGACAAGGAGAGGAATGAGATCAAAGGGCTCTCCCTCGGAGATGGTTTAACAAAACTCAATGGTGTCACGAAACTGTCTGCTGGAAACAACAGCTCAAAACCGGTAATCCATGGACTTCACAGCAATCGAATTCTGATTCTGAACAATGGCGTTCGACAAGAAGGTCAGCAGTGGGGGAATGAGCACGCTCCGGAAATTGATCCATTCATTGCGGATGAACTGGCCGTTGTCAAAGGTGCCAACAGTGTCCGATATGGTCCAGACGCCATCGGGGGAGTGATCCTCGTAAATCCAAAGGAGTTGAGAAAAACGCCGGGAATAGGAGGGGAATTGAACCTTGTCGGATTGACCAATGGAAGACAAGGAATTGTATCCGCGACCTTGAACGGGAATTTCAGCAAATTGACACCACTCAGGTGGCGCGTCCAAGGAACGTTAAAACGAGGAGGGAATGTACACTCACCGGATTATTTTTTGAAGAATACAGGCTCGCGTGAATACAACTTTTCATATGGAGTGGGGTATTTAAAACAAAAATACGGCGTCGACCTTTTCTACAGTCAGTTCAACACGGACATTGGCATTTTTTCAGCTGCGCATTTTGGAAATTTAACGGACTTACAGCAGGCATTCGAGGCAGAACAACCGCTTGAATCGGCAAATTTCACCTATGCCATTGATCGACCAAGACAACACATTGAACACGAACTCTTCCGCACTAAAGCGTACCTAGTGACAGGGCCGAGGGGGAAGCTATCCGCAACGTATGCACGACAATACAACAAGCGCTTAGAATACGACAAAGATCCACCGCTCAATGATTCGCTGGCCAATTTAAACCTGCCAGCACTTCAGTTCGAATTGACCACGCACACTGGCGAGTTGATTTGGGAACACAGTCGAATGAAATCGTTCAATGGAAGTGTTGGGATCACGGGAATTCATCAAGGGAATACCTATGAAGGGCGTTTCTTTATTCCGAACTTTCGAAAAATGGGCGCTGGAATCTTCTGGATTGAAAACTGGAGATCGAAAACCAAGCGCTTAGAAATCGAAAGTGGGGTTCGTTTCGACAATATTTATCAGCGCATTTATATGTGGCAAGGAGATTCGATCATTTCTCCCGCACAAAATTTCATGAACGTGAGTGGAACGCTTGGTGCCATTTACAAGCCGAGTGATCAATTCGTGCTACGGTCAAACATTGGCACAGCGTGGCGACCGCCCAATGTGAATGAACTCTATAGTAATGGACTTCACCACGGCGCGGCATCGATCGAAAAGGGAGATTCTACCTTGGTCACGGAAAAGGCACTCAACTTTAGCGTATCTGCGGAGTACACCGGAAAAAAACTGTCTGTTGTGTTCGATGGCTACTACAAGATCATCAACGATTTCATTTACTTGAAGCCTACCTTGGTGCCAACGCTCACGATCAAAGGTGCATTTCCAACGTTTATCTTTGACCAAGTCAATGCGCACTTGAGGGGATTTGACCTAACGGTCAATTATTCGATCACACCGGAATTCAAGGTCATTTCAAAAGCATCTATCCTGCGCGCGTTCAATCAAACGAACAACAATCACCTCGTGATGATGCCAGCGGACCGGTTCGAAAATTCGCTTGAGTACACCTTCAAAGATGGTAAGAAGTACACAAATGCATACGTTTCGCTAGCTGTGCTCTCCGTCTTGAAACAAACACGTGTTCCAGCAAACAGCGATTTTGCCGCGCCACCTGAAGGATATACGCTCTTGAGTTTCTCCGCAGGAATTGATCTTCCCATCAAAACAAACGCAATTACGCTTGGAGTGAGTGTCAACAACCTCTTGAATACGCGTTACCGAGATTACATGAACCGCTTTCGCTATTTCACCGATGAAATGGGAAGAAATATTTCAGTGAGAGTGACGGTTCCCTTTACCCTTTTTAATCCATCAACATCACATAAATAACAGTAACCAATTTTAAACAAGTAAACAAACAACTATGAAAACAAGTATGAAAACAAGTATGAAAACATTCGCCGTAGTAGGTTTAGTGTGTGTTGCAGCACTTAGTAGCTGTAAAAAAGATGACGATCTTATAACGGTGCCGCCTCCCGTCACAAATGAGGGAGAAGTTCTGACAACCATGACCCTTTTATTCACTGACGCTGCAGGCGTGCAACCCGATGTAACTGTCACGTTCAGAGATCCTGATGGCGACGGCGGTCTAAGCTATGATATTTTTGATACCATTCGATTGATGAACAATACCGTGTACAACATGAGTATTCTTCTGTTGAATGAAACGACGAATCCAGCTGAAAACATGTCGGTTGAGGTATTGGAAGAAGATCATGAACACTTGTTCTGCTTCACCAACTCGTTGGCGAATTTGTCCATTCTTCGAACAGATACCGATGGAACGTATGAGGTAGGATTGCAGAGTCAATGGACCGTTGGAAATGCACAAAATGGCACTGTTCAGATTGTCTTGAAGCACCAACCCGGCATTAAAAATGGAACATGCGACCCCGGAGAGACTGATCTTGATGTCACCTTTGTTACTGAAATTCAATAATTTAAAACGAGTGTAAGATGAAAAATTATTCTAAACTAATCATAGCTGTTTTTGCAATAGCTGTTGTATTTACGTCATGCAATAAGACAAAAACGACATCAAACCGATTCATGAAAGCGGGTGAATGGAATGTGACAGAGCTCTCAGTTGACGGCGTAAATCAAGAAGAACTTCCCCATTGGATCATTGGCGATTGTGACATTTATGCAGAATCATGTATTGGATCGTGGGAAAATCATGAAGGTGGCGCAACGGACTTTGTTTGGCAGGTCACGGACAATGGAGATTCGTTCGTGATCTCTCGTCAAGGACCAGTTGAAGGATTGGAGCATGCGGACGAAGAAATGGCCACGCAATGTTTCGCGTTCAGCGGTAAGTACGACATCATTGAAAGTGGAAAAAACTCCATGAAGTTGATGAGTACAGCAACGGAAGCATTCACAGGACAGTCTGCGGTAATTGTGCTGGAGAAAAAGTAGAATTACTGGAATAGAAAAAGACCGCCTCGAACCCGTTTGAGGCGGTCTTTTTGTTTTCATGAGCGAACGCGTTGAGATTTTCTGAAAACAGATCCGACAGAACGATCCAACAGTTCACGAAACGCGCTAAGCGTCTCCGTCAAGCTAAAAATACCATACATATCCCACGTTAATGCTGATGAAGCGTAAATGTGTATTGTAAATTTCAGCGAGTTTGTGCTCGTGCGTTGACCCAGAGGTCATGTTGATGAATTCCGCATTGAGGGGACGACCATCTTGATCCACTTGAGAATGATCATCTGGGTCGGCAACAGCGTGATTGTGTTCTTCTAGGTATTTTACATTGATGTAGTCCATGCGATTAAAACTTCCCATGTACGATGCCGAAAGATACAAGCGTTCATTTGTCTGTTCAGATCCCTTTTTGATGAGTCGTTTCAAATCCACCTCCGCGCCAATTTCTCCTCCATATGTCCATCCTCCAGAACGGTGGCGGATCGTATTTTCCAAGGGTTGACAATCATCTTCATCCATCGGATCAGCAATCCAAACGCGCGTCTTCATTGTATTGTAGCCAATTTGAGGCGTAACATACCCTCGAACGACGTTGTAATAACTCGTGTAATACATTTTTGCTCCAAGTTGGATTTTGTGCATTTTACTGGTGAAATCGACATACGTATCCGTTGTAGAGTTATCGTTAAAAATGTACGTTACATCCATGCGTTGAGAATTGTATCTCCCAAAGTTGCTTTTCAACTCAAGAAACAAAGGGATTCTGGTCATCGGTTTGTACGCGAATTGGATTCCCAATCCCACGTTTGTGCTCATCTTGGGCATCTCTGAATGCATCGGAATTTCCGTCGTTGCGTAAAATCCAAATTGTGCGTTTTCATCAATCTGTGCGAATTGAAAAAAGGGCAGCATGCAGATAATTGAGAGTAAAAGTTGTTTCATGACATTCAGATTTATGGGTTTTGCCGAAAATTCGCAATAATTGAGCCAAGAAATGAGGTT
>JBFYPU010000004.1:0-6738 GCA_041303175.1 Crocinitomicaceae bacterium
TGCTTTATCTTCCTCTCCTCTCGTTCTTAGTTCATCCTGTGTTGCTTGTTGCGAACCATTTGGCATGGTCTGTAAATTTCCACCGCCAGGATTGTTTCCACCGCCACCAGGGTTATTCCCATTTACAGCGTTATTGCCATTTCCAGGGTTATTCCCATTTCCTTGATTATCATTCCCATTTGTCGTGTTCGAATTACCTAAACCGTTGCCGTTTGAACCTGCACAAGGTCCCAAAGAAGCCCCGAGCATCTGATAATCATCCCATTGGTCTACTGGAATTTGAATCGTTTGCGATGAAATTGAACCTTGAGGAGTGTGGCAAATGGTAATGGATGAGTTTCCAAAAAGTAGTTCGTTACCCGAACCATTCATTGAGCCGTCGTTATTGCCTCCATTTCCATTTGAGTTTCCATTTCCACCTTGGTTACCATTGTTATTCAGTGTGTCCGAATTTTGGTTACATGGTCCCATAACGTCGCCATGTGCTTCGTGCGCTGGCCATGCTGACAATGGAATTTCTATCTCTTGCGTATTCGTTGGGTTCCCTGGAGGCTTGTGACAGATCGTAATTTTCTGCTCATCTACACAGGGTCCGAGAACGTCACCATGAGCTTGGTGTGCTGGCCATGCGGACAATGGAATCTGAATCTCTTGAGTATTTGTTGGATTCCCCGGAGGTTTGTGACAGATCGTGATCATTTGCTCCACTGGACATGGCCCTTGGGTTGCTCCTTGCGCTTGGTAGTTCGCCCATTGCGAAGTAAGAATTGTCATTTCTGTACCGTTCAAACAAATGGTGATCTGTGGATCAATAACTGGACATGGCCCTTGCATTGCTCCTTGCGCTTGGTATCGCCCCCACTCTGATGTAAGAATCGTCATTTCTGTTCCATTCAAACAAATCGTGATCAGCGGATCCAAAGCTGGACATGGGCCAAACGTTGCACCTTGGGCTTGGTAGCTCGCCCACTCTGACGTAAGAATCGTCATGGGTGTGCCGTTGAAACAAATCTTCATTGGATTATCAACTACCTGACAAGGTCCTTGAGCTGCACCTTGCGCCTGGTAGTTCGCCCATTGCGAACTCAGAATTGTCATTTCTGTTCCATTCAAACAAATGGTGATCTCAGGATCAATTACTGGACAAGGTCCTTGCGTTGCTCCTTGTGCTTGATAGCTCGCCCACTGTGATGTAAGAATGATCATCTGTGTTCCATTCAAACAAATCGTAATTTGTGGATCAATCACTGGACAAGGGCCTTGTGTTGCACCTTGCGCTTGATAGCTTGCCCACTGTGATGTAAGAATCGTCATAGCTGTTCCATTCAAACAGATGGTGATTTGTGGATCAATCACTGGACATGCGCCCAAAGTTGCACCTTGTGCTTGATACGCGTTCCACTGTGACGTCAAAATGGTCATTTGAATTCCATTCAAACAGATGGAAATTGAAGGATCTGGAGGAATTACTGGACACGGTCCTTCCGTTGCTCCTTGTGATTGGTATGCACTCCACTGCGTTGAAGGAATTGACAATTGATTTCCATCGAAACAAATGTTCATCATCACAACTGGACATTCGCCTTGTGTTGCTCCCAATGCTTGGTAAGCTGGCCATTCTGATGTTAGGATTACGATAGTTGATGGATTACCGTTGACCGTATAACAAATTGTCATTGGTAAATCAACCGGTGGAACAACAATTGGGCATGGGCCTAACTGTGCACCTTGCGCTTGAAATGCTGGCCACGATGAAAGCGGAATTGTTAAGGTCTGAGGCGCCAATGGGTTGCCCGTCACATAACAAATCACGATGCTGTCCGCTGGATTCGGATTGATGATGATCACTTCGCGCACCACATTGATTTCTCTGGATACTGTTCCACAATCATTGGTTACCGTGATAAGTATAACGTTGTTTCCAGCATTTAAACTCACATTGTTTTGATAGGCATCGGTTGTAGCATTGTACGCCGCGCCAGATGCATCTATCACTCCGTTCACCGTTAAATTAATTTGAGATGCGCTTGTAACACCGTCAACTGTTGCGGTAAGGTTAAGCGCCGCAGCATTTGTATAGAACGGATTCGATGATGGACTCGTAATCGCAACTGTAGGTGCCACACATTGGCGGTACGTAATTGTTACTGTTTCAACATCTGATCCACAGCCGTTCGTAGCGACAATTTGAATGGTATTTAAACCGAAGGCCAAATTCACCGTGTTTTGGTAAAGACCATTTGCTGCAAACGTTCCACCACTTTGTGCTGCGCCGTTCACATAGGTAACAATTTGATTCACGTTATTCACGTTGAACACCATCGCTTGCACAATTTGGCTTTGCACCGCTGTCAAGCCTCCACTGCTTGCTGGATACGTAAGTTGAACGTCTGGTGTATTACATGGTGTGTAGTTCACAGAAATTGTTTCTGTATCCGATCCACATGCGTTCAACACAGTCAATTGAATGGTGTTGATTCCTGCATTAAGGGAAACAGTTGCATCGAACATACGCGTGATTGCGTTGTACGTTCCGCTAGCTTGAACGTTCCCGTTTACCATCAATTGAATTTGTGACGCGTTCGCCACGTTGGAGAATTGTGCTGACACAACTTGTGTTCCATTGGTGGTTGTCGTACTTTGCGCCAAGGGCTGAAGCAATTGAATGGACGGAGAAACACATGGCGTGTAATCAATTGTTAAATTCTCCGTATCTGTTCCACAGTTGTTGGTTGCAGTGATTTGAATCACGTTTTGTCCAATATTCAACGTCAGTGTTGCATCCAGCAAGTTTGTCGATGGGTTGTACGTGAACGTTTTGGTGACACCATTCAAGCGAACTGAAATGTTGGTTTTGCTCGCAACGTTGAACACATTTGCTTTCAAGCTATACACTGCTTGATTTACAGAGTTTCCTCCTCCATTTCCATTCATGAAGCTGATCAATGGATCGGCGCAATCTGTATAGGTCACAACGATGGTTTCAGTGTCCGTTCCACACGCGTTCGTTGCAGTAATTCGAATGGTATTTTGACCCAAATTCAAGTTGATGTTGCTTTGGAATTGACCCGTTGAGCTGTTGAACGTGAAGTTTGTGATGTTCACACCATTTACTGTGTATTGAACAGACGTTGCATTTTGGAGTTGCGCAAGAACTGAGTAATTGCTTCTTTCAACTTGTGCTGTGTTGTTGGACACATTTTGGAAGGTCACAATCGGGTTGATACAGTTGTCGTAAACCACTGTTGCTGTTTCTGTGCTGGTTCCGCAGTTATTCGTTGCTGTGATCTCAATGGTGTTGTTCCCTGGGTTCAACAACAAATAGCTTTCCAATTGATGCGTAGATGGGTTGTACAAGAAATTGGTTGTTTGAACACCATTGATCCGCATAATGATGTCTGCTCGTGATTGTACAAACCTCACTTCTGTTTGGAAAACGTAGGATTGGCTCGTCACATTTTCGACGTGTTGAATCGGTCGAACAAGTTGTACGACTGGGAATTGGCACGGAACGGGGTCTGACGCAACCCAGTTTGAGCTTGAATTATTGGTGTTCGTCGACGTATTCGTACTACCGTTGCCGTTTCCAAATCTGAAGCGCATGAATGCACTCGTGTAGTGATATACATCATTTTTCCAGAATCCCAAATTGGGTGTGGCATCCACATATCCATCAAAGTCATCTCTGAGTGTGAAGGTGGTTTTGTGCTCAAGCCCCATGGAGAAGTGTGGTCCAAAATCGTAGCCCAAACCAAGGCCTAAGCTCGGCATAAAGTTAACGTTGAATTGCCCTGGCGTTGAACCATCGAGGGTAGTTTCATGATTTCCGTCGAGCGCAAGATTAATTGCTGGCTTGCTCATCTCGATCAAGTCGTAATCATAAGGTTCAGGGGTTGCCAAGAAAAAATCTTCATTGATCAGGTCACCTTTGGTTTGATTCCAAACGATGTTTCCTCCACCAAAAATGTATGGGTCCCAACCCGATCTATCGCGGAGACGGTTGAAATGGATCGCCAATTCTAGTCCGAGTTCATGGACGTCGGCTTCAAAATTGTTGACCGTATAACCCAAGTTATTTTTATAATCGAGGAGTGCACCGTTGTAGGCTGGTCCTAAATGTTGAAGATTTGTCGAGTCGAAATCTTGTCCGTACCACTTCCCACGGAGGTAGCGAAAACGGAGATCATAACTCAACGCTCTGCCATAATCATAATTGAATGATCGACCGAGCATCAAACCCCAACCTGCGTATGTTTTGTTTTGAACATCTGTTGTGTTCCATGCTGCTCCGACATCAAAGCCGAGAAACCACTTGGAGCTGTTTTCGTATTCTAGGCGTTGTCCATAAGCGGACAACACAAAAATCATACTGAATGCGAGTGTAATTATTCTTTTCATAAGCCTACTATTTAAATTCGACACATTTACCCATTCGATTATTGTGCCAAACAAGCCAGTTGTAACCCAAACGTTACAGATTCGGTGGTAAATTTATTCTTAATTTATTAATTATCCGAGAAAATACTGGGTTTTAAGCCGTGTTTTTGAGTGCGTTATAAATTTGTTAACGTGTCATTCATCGGAAATTCTTGCGGGTTGATAGAAGAAAATATAGGCTTGTACGCACGATTTGGATGCAAAAAACACAGCTCCAGATGGGATAGGTTTGGTCCAACAAGATGATTGGAAAGCACGGCGTAACAACTATCAAACGATGGGTTTTATGTGTCGTTGGCACAATTGAAGGGTATACAATTCACCCCAGCCGCTGGTTTTTGGCAACTATCACGTGAGAGAGTGGCTTGATTTGTGTAAATTGGAGCTAATATTTGTTTTATCTTTGATGTATGCAGTTTCGTTTCGCTTTTTTGATGAGTACATTTTTTCTCGTTCGTTCGTTAAGCGCGCAGGAGGTTTATAACAACTGTTTGAGTGCTTTGGAAATTTGTCCAAGTCAATCCTATTCTGTGAACAACATTGGTGCGAATGCCATCACATGTGCGGGTTGCGAAGATGCCTTTGCGTTTTGTTTTGCCCCTCAAAATACCATTTGGTTGCGTTTTCTCACGAACGCCATGGGTGGAGATATTCAAGTTGATTTTACCAATTTGGTGTTTGAATCGAATGTTGGTCAAGACAATCAACTTCAAGCAACTGTTGTTCAAGCCACTTCTCCCTGCGATGGTTCAACCTATACGGCCTTGGGAAATTGCGTTTCGAATGCAGGTGGAAATTTTACCCTGAACGCGCTTGGACTCCTTCCTTCAACAACCTATTATATTGTGATCGATGGTGACAACACAGGAATTGGCGTCACAAATCCAGCGGAATGCACATTTGATGTTGCCATTTCTGGAACAGGCATTGATCGACTTGCACCCGCTGTGAGTATCAGTGCGCCCCTCACTCCGCTCTGTCTTTTTGAGACTGCTACGTTCACGGCCACAACCTCCAATTGTCCAGACAATGGCGACTTTGATTGGTTCATCAATGGTGCATTGGTAGCAACCACCACGACCCCGGTTTTTCAAACGTCTGCACTCGAACAGGGAGATGTGGTTTCGGTTCAAACGTCGTGTTATTTACTTTGCGCTCAAACCACCATTGGCACCAGTGCGGCACTCACTGTTTTGTCCTTTCCAATTGATGCGGGTCCTGATCAAACGATTCAGGCGGGGAACTCAGCGGTTTTGGGAGGCTCAACAACCGCTCCCACGTTTCAATGGACGCCTACGTTTAGCATGAGCAATTCTACCGTGTTGAACCCAGTTGTGACGCCCACACAAACAACCACATACACGCTCACCGCAACGCAAAACGGTTGTACGTTAACGGATCAAGCAACGATCACCATTGAATCTACGATTGACATTCCGAATTCGTTTTCGCCAAACGACGACGGCACAAACGACACATGGATCATCAAGGGTGCGGAGCTTTTCCCAGACGCCTCGATGGCAATCTACTCCCGTTGGGGAAATGAAGTTTTTCGCTCGCGCGGCTACTCGGCTGTGAAAGCTTGGAAAGGTACCGACGACAAAGGTCAACCAATGGCGGATGGCGTCTATTTTTATGTGTATGAACTCAATGACGCCGAAAAGCAATCGTTTAAGGGCTCTGTAACAGTAATTCGATAATGCGCGGAAGACTCTTTTTACTCTTTGTCATCTGCTCGACGCACTCCTTTGCTCAGCAATTGCCCCAATACACGCAATGGTCGTGGCATCAATTTGCGCAAAATCCTGCCCATGCGGGAATCAAGCAATGCATTGACATTCATTCGCTGTATCGCTTGCAATGGGTTGGCTTTGAAGGCGCTCCCCGCAGTGGGTTTTTGACCTTGAGTGTACCCTTGAATGTAAAACGCCGTCAATACTTGAGTGCTCGACATGGCTTGGGATTAAAATTTGAAACGGATGAGATTGCCCAATTCAGCATTCAACGGTTCAACTTAGCGTATGCCGCACATTTCAATTTCAACCAAAACGATCGCCTATCGTTGGGCTTATATGGAGGCTTCATCCAAACAGGATACGATCCATCCGACATCACAACAGCTGAGCCCGATCCTGTGACGGAAAACCAAGGTAGCTTTTTTGCGCCCGATGCTTCCTTTGGTGCGTGGTACAATTCTTCCAATTTTTATGTGGGATTGGTGCTTCAAAATTTAATGCCCGCTAAATGGGATGGCATTGGAACGGATAGTCAAAATCGCTTTCACACGATCCTTCAGGGCGG
>JBFYPU010000005.1:0-5812 GCA_041303175.1 Crocinitomicaceae bacterium
ACTTCCCTTCCTTCTTAAATGCAAAAGCATTCAGTTGGGTAGCGATCGTATTCGCGCGTTCATCTGAGATAGAGGTATTCAGGTGTAAAATCATAATTCGCCTTTGATAAGGTTTACAAAAGTAACAATTCCCCGCGCAATCCCCTCACTGTTTGTCACAGGAAGGTACATTATTGGGAAGGAACTTTTCTTAATGAGCTGAAGCATATCGAGTACAGACATGTCTTCATTTATGCGGGTTGGATTCGCATTTACGAATGCTTCAATGTCTACTTTATTAAGATCATTCAGATGGCGCAGCAAGCCTTTCCGCACATCAGCATTGGATATTAGCCCGATCAATGTATCCTGATCATCCACAACTAAGGTGAAGCCAATTTTCCCAACTTCTATCGATTTCAACACTGTTTCGAGGGACAATTCCGCAAGCTTCACGCGAGGAGTTTCCGCGAGCGGGATCATGAAATCGGCAATTTTGTAATGCGATTCCATTTCACGTGAGGTCAGATTCATCAATGCATTTCCTACGCTCGAAGCATTAAATAGATACGATCCAGAGACAGCACTCGTTACCCCCATGTTTCTGAGAATGAATGACACTTCACCATTCACACCACCGTCCACATGAATGGACTTTGTTGGGTATTGATTTCTGAAATCGCGAATTTTCCCAAAATTGATCGCGTCAAATTTCCCACCACTTTGTCCGGGAATGGTCGCCATGATGAGCATAAAATCGAAGCTGCTGAATTCCTCGAAAATTGAAATCGGTGTGGGTGTGATTACCGCAATTCCTTTTCGTCCAGTGATTGCCGCAGGTAGATTCAAGGGTTCTTGTAAATCTTCGTATTGAAACGTGACATATTCCACTGGATGTGCAATTAGCAAATCGTAGTATTTTGATGGATCAGCTGTAATGATGTGCAAATCAATTGGAATATCACAGAGTGACCGAATGACTTGAATATCGTCAAAAACACTCAGATCATCGTTGCAATCCACATGAAGCAAATCCACCTGATGTTCGCTCAAATCAGTGATCACTTCTGTGAGCGTTCTTTTTTTATCGCTGTAAATGGATGCAGATATTTTCATTATTCCACTGTATAAATTGGCTCAAACTTGTTGTTGCAAATCTCTAATGTAAATGATTGCTTATCAAATACCTCTTCCCATAACTTCCGTTTGAGTTGCGCCAACAATTGGACGTGATCGAAGGTCATTTTTTCTACTGCGTCTTTTTCCGATGCAATGATGGAAAGCGTATACTTCCTGTCATTTTTCCTAAGTTGTAGATCTTGCTTTTGTCCTGTCAAGAAGCCCTGTTGTTTCCAAAAGTACGCCACCTCCTCAGCTGTTTTCGCTTCACTTTCTTGAAAATAATAGACCGTTAAGTTGCCGCCCTTTAGTTGATGGCGATTGTCGCTGGTACAGCTTTGCATCAAACTGATAAAAGCAAATGAAGCAAGAAGAAAAATTCGTATCATTGACCGCGAAGATACACAAAAGTCCACTCAAAATTGCTTGTAGCGCATCCAATTGTTATCTTTAATCCATGTATCTGTCCTTTCTAAAAAATGAACGTTACCTCGGAGCAAGTCAGCGCGAGAGCCTTTACGATATGGCAATTCCCTTAAACTGGAATAAAAAGTTGGTCATTTTCAGTCATGGCTACATGGGATATAAAGATTGGGGGGCTTGGAATTTGTTACAGGACGCATTTGTTGATCAGGGCTTTGGATTCGTGAAATACAACTTGAGTCACAATGGTGGAACACCCGATCAGCCCATTGACTTTCCTGATTTGGATGCGTTTGCGCGCAATACGTACTCGAAAGAATTGGAAGATCTAGACGCGATTTTGGCGTTAACCTCTCGTATCGAAAACCTTCAAGAAATCTACTTGTTGGGGCATTCGCGTGGCGGCGGCATTGTGCTCTTGCAGTCGAACCATCCAAAGGTTTCAAAAATTGCCGTGCTCGCTCCAATTTCCTCGATTGAAAAACGGTTCCCAAGCGGAGATGCTTTGAAGAAGTGGCAAGAAGAAGGAATTCGATTCATCGCCAACGGGCGAACACACCAAGAAATGCCCCATCATATTGAGCAATACGAAGATTTTATCGCCAACTCCGAACGGCTGAACATCGAGCGATTTGTGCGCAATTCACTGGTTCCAATTTGCGTGATTCACGGTGATCAAGATGCGTCGGTAAACATTTCCGAAGGGGAAGTAATTGCAATTTGGGCGGGTGTAGAACTAATCAAACTCGAAGGTGAGCAGCATACTTTTGGAGCGCAACAGCCTTGGATCGAAAAAAGACTACCTTTAGGACTAGAAAAAGCTACAGCGCACTTAATCGCTTTCTTTAATAACTAACTGAATGCCATGACGGACGAGAATGAAAAATTGAGCTTGATGTCTCAATTGATAAAGTTAGCACAAGCCGATAGCGAAGTTCGTGAATCGGAGTACCAATTTTTACTTTCAATCGCATCGATGTTGGAAATCAAACCTGAATCATTTATGGAATTATTCGACGAGTTTATTGAATTTGAGCCGCCAAAATTCGAAATGGACCGCATTGTGCAGCTTCAGCGCCTTATTTTATTGATGAACGTTGATTTGGAGATTGATGAAAGCGAACTGGAATGCATCCGAGATACTGGAATGCGTTTGGGCTTGCATCCTAATGCTGTGAATACAGTCCTAGAAGAAATGCACAATTACGAGAATAAAATGATCCCACCGGATCGATTGATTGCCATTTTCACAACTTTCCACAATTAGATCAATGTTCTGGCATTCGGTTCGATATAGCGCGTTTTTGTTTCTTCTCGTTGCAAGCAGTTTTGCAACACACTGCCAGGTAACACAAGTCAGAAGTCTGGACAGCCTAGAGTTCGTTTCGCGGTTGGATACCATTCGCACAAAATGTACGTATCGAAAAACGATTCTTCCCGAATTTGAAACCGCAATTTACACGACCCTTTCCTACTTTCCTGAATTGGATAGCACGCGCATCATTTTCAAACGAGCAAAGATCAAAACATCATTGAATGCGAGGCCTACAATGGGTTCTGTGTTGTTCAGAAAACGTAAAAATCGCACCTACGTCATTCGAATAAAGCCAAACGAGGGCGACAGCGTGGCCACCCTTGATCAAGCTGGATTTAATGCAGTGGTCGGCGTGTTGGGACATGAATTGAACCACATTGTTGACTATTCGCAACGAGGTTTTTTCGGTATTATTGGTCGACTTTTGAGCTACACCAACAAAATGGGAAAGCGGAAATATGAAGCTGAAATTGATCAAATGACCATTGACCGTGGGCTCGGTTGGCAGGTGTATGATTGGGAAGATTTTGTACTGAACAAATCAAACGCGAAAGTGAAGTACAAGGCATACAAACGTTCGATTTATTACACCCCTGAGGATCTACTTTTACTAATCATGGCTTCGATGGAAGGGAAGTAATTGAACCTAAGGGTTGCCTCTCAGTCCAACTTAAAACGACTCCGTTGTTCTGCTGTTGGCATTACACAAAAACCCTTAGAAATTCGCTGCCTACGTTTTGCGATTTGATCGTAGCACCAATTCATAAATGGCGTTGGAAGAAAACGAAAAATGCGTAGCATACGGTACGGATTTTTTAGGGTCTTGAGGACTTCAAACGCCGCTGAAGATCGCTCAAATTTTTGGTGCCCATCGATAAAATAGAAGGTGCTTAGATCTGGAGTGGGCCATCCATTTTTCGCAAACAATTCCTGCGTAAAGCTAGATTGAATGGATGCAAACATGATTTCATTCGACCGCTCATGTTTTAAAATGAAGGCCACCGATCGGTTACAGAAGCCGCAGTCACCATCATAAAGAACCAATCGGTTTGTTTGTTGTTCCATTTCCATACGAAGTTACTGTAAATTCGAATTGAAAGTGAGAATTCGACCTTGATTTGCAATCGTCTATACTAGTTGAAAGACTAAATTCCTTTATTATCTTTGTGATTCAAAATAAGACAAGCATGAAAAACATAGCAGTTATTGGAGCAGGAACAATGGGAAACGGAATTGCCCACACCTTTGCACAATTTGGATATAAAGTAGCATTGATTGATTTGGCGCAAGAGAGTCTTGATCGTGGAATCGCAACGATTGAAAAAAACTTGGATCGCCAAGTTGCAAAGGAGCAGATTTCGGAAGCGGACAAAGCCTCAACCTTGGGTAATATTTCAATGTTTACCTCAATGGAAGAAGGCGTAAAAGGTGTCGACTTGGTTGTTGAAGCAGCTACAGAAAATGTCGATTTGAAATTGAAAATTTTCAAAACATTGAATGACGTGACAGAAAATCATGTCATCTTAGCAACAAACACCTCCTCTATTTCGATTACAAAAATTGCAGCTGTGACTTCACGTCCAGACAAGGTGATTGGAATGCACTTCATGAATCCAGTTCCTGTAATGAAATTAGTGGAAATCATCCGTGGCTACTCTACTTCCGACGAAGTGACTGAACTAATCATGGAGACTTCGCGCAAACTGAACAAAGTTCCGGTTGAAGTAAACGATTATCCGGGATTTGTGGCAAACCGTATTTTGATGCCAATGATCAACGAAGCGATTATTACCTTGAACGAAGGTGTTGCAGGTGTTGAAGAAATTGACACGGTGATGATGCTCGGAATGGCTCACCCGATGGGACCGTTGAAATTAGCTGACTTTATTGGTTTGGACGTGTGCTTGGCGATTATGGAAGTGTTGCACCAAGGACTTGGAAATTCAAAATACGCGCCTTGTCCACTACTCGTGAACATGGTTGCAGCTGGAAAAAAGGGAGCGAAATCTGGTGAAGGTTTCTATTCGTGGGCAAACCCACGAGAATTGGTTGTAGCGCAAAATTTTAAGAAATAAATTCATTCAATACGCCATTAGTTAATGTTTCGAAACGTTCTCGGTCTCAGTTGAACCTGAAAACATAAAACGTATAGGCGAAAAGAAAAAAGCATCGTTAATAGTTATCGTGAATTTTTGAAACCTTGGAAATTGACTTCCAAGGTTTTTTTTTATTTACAGGCTCACGAAGTTCAAAAAACGTGATTACTTAATACTCAAAATTCTCAAACTGCCCATTGCTGATTGTCAATGTATCCATTAATCCTGGGCGGAAGAATTTTATTTGGAAGAAACCACTCATAAGGTCTGTACTTAGATCATGGTCACTAATGGAATAAATTCCGTCTACTTGTCCAGTATATTCCACACCATTTCTGTAGCAAAACGTGCCCGCCGTCGTAATCGGTTCTGTGGCAATTAGCCCTGTTGTTCCAAGCGATAATTGAATGTTCAAGCTGTCATTAGCCAATTGGAGCGTCCACGCATTGCCATCATACGCCAAGGTTTTAGTGCTCATACTTGTTTCAGATCCATTGACGCTCATGGTTAAAAAGGAGACAACAGTTGACGGACACGGTGTGCAATTTCCACCGCAATCGGGTTGAATTTCTCCTGGATCAAGAAATCCATTTGTGCATGGATCAACAGGCTCATCTTCTTTGCAAGCCGAAAAAAACAGTAACATTGTAGCTAGAACAAGGAAATAACGCATTTCAAATTTTTCGATCAAAATACGACAATTGTCTCAAAACTCCACATACTTGACGCTTTTGAATCGATCCGAAGGGGTGTTCAAAGAAAAGGGCTCGAAGTTTATTGGGATCGCAGTCCCCTGTTCCACCGCGGATGCCGCAAAAGAAATGATTGAAACCATTCGGAAAGAACACCATCAAGCGAGGCATTTTTGCTATGCGTACCG
>JBFYPU010000006.1:0-2730 GCA_041303175.1 Crocinitomicaceae bacterium
TTGGGATAGCATTTGAGTCGAACCGTGTATAATCACCTACTTGAATTTGTAATTGGTGGATATCTTCCATTAAATGTCGTTGACCATGACTAATTGTTCGTCATTAAAGCACAAAAAAAAAGGCCTTTCGCCCTTTCTTTAAACTTTTCAAAAGATCCTTAATTCCGCATGTATTCTTTAAACTCCAATTTAGTTGAATCGAAGGTAAACAAGGTAAGTAAATTTCTTCCATTCTCTTTATCGAGCATGCGATCATATAAGAACTTAGCTAAATCCAAACGGTCTGATTCATGCGTGAAGACTTCGATGATGGTATAAGCTTGAGCGGCAGTTAAGCATTGATTCGCCAAATCCAATGTAACACTCTCTAGTTTGTCGGAATCGTGCATCATTGCATTCAGATCCTCCACCATGGCTTGCTCGTTGACCAGTACTTTCTTGCACGCAACAACATTTGGATTGGTTACCGTAGTCGTTGTTTGCGGCGTTGTGGTTCCAGAAGTGTTGATCGCAACGTTTCCACTTTGACTCATGGTCGATGGGTTTCCACTTGATGTTCCTGACGTCGTAATGGTTGTTGTTTGATTAAACGTTTCTTGCTGTGTTTGAGTTTGCGTTCCTGTTCCTGTACCTGACATGTTGATCGAAACATTGGCACCGCCCTGTCCAGATAAGGTAGGGTCTTGAATGTTGATGTTCATGTTGATCCCAAAATTCTCTCCTTGCATCTCTGGATTTCCAAGAGTCGTAGTTTGTGTTGTTTGTGATTCCGTCACTTGAACATTTGTCGTCGTAGTGGTTGTTGTGCCCATTTGGCTTCCGCTCACCGTTGTTCCCATTTGAGTGCCATTCACATTTGTCCCAACATTCATGTTGATTTGCTCGGTAGTATTGACCTGTTCGGCAGGCTTCGTAACTTGCGTTTGAACGTTTCCTTGCGGCTGAGTAACTGTAGTAGTTGTCGTTGTAGTTGGGATCACCACAACATCGGAATACACCGCAGCATCCGTTGGGCGATACACCACAACAGAGCCATCAGGCTTTTGATTCGTAGCTGGTTCCATCCCCATCAATTGGAGTTTCCCTTTTCCCTTTTTGAATACCACACGCGTTGTGATATAGGATGATTCATCCAAAAAGAAATTTTTGTCGATGTCACTCGTTTTTCCATCAGGAAAGACCAATTTAACGGAATACGATCCATTTTTGATTCCCGATATAGCAACGTTGGTTTGCGCAACTGAATTTTGTTTTACACCGTTCATAATAACGAAAAATTTCTGTCCTCCGTTATTAAAAACTGTTAAGGTGCTTTGCGCATAAATGAAGGTCCCGAGACACAAAAAAATTAAAGTAAAAGTATTTTTCATAATGTTGATTTTTTTCGACCATCTTTTACGAAGACCATGCCAAAGTAGTTTTTTTTTGCCTCAACTGCAAATTAATACGTTTTAAGTCTCTCCAAATCAGTATCAGGATTCATTATAAATCCAGCTTGTCAACAAGGTGTCCTAACTCAAATTTCAACGGATAGAAAAACATCATTCGTGTTGACACCATTTGGCGGTTTAACTTCGTTTCGACTAGCTCAATGCGTCGTGCCGCTGCAAAAAGTGATTGCAGCGATCTTGAGAAAAAGTCGAGCTTACACTTCCGCATCATGTTCACCAAAACTTTTTGCATCAACGATCCAAAGTTCTGCTAATTCAGATGGATTCGCGCCGAGTGCGCGCGCAAGGTAAAGAGACAGCCCCATCATTTCAACCGAGGCCAGATGACAGTCATGATAGCTTGCTAAGGTCCCAAATTTCTCCTGGACATTCGCCTGAATCAGCTCATTGTGTGCTTCAGCAAAAGCGATTGGATCTAAATCATGTGTTGAAATAGTAGGAATGGTCAAAAGATCTACCCAAAATGGATCGATGCCTTTTAGTAAATCCGCCGTTGATGCGTTACCAATCTGTCGCCACTTCTCCAGCGTGGTTGAATCTCCAGATGCAGCCAAACCTGTATCCAAAAAAAATGTAAACGCCAGATCAGCAATGTTTTGCATTATTTCTAAATACGCATCTTGGGCCTTTTCAAATGCTGCTGTTTGTTGCCCCTTTAAATAGTCATCAACGGTCAATTCTGGCAGATGCACCACTTCTGGACACCCATTCAAACAGGGGAAAGTGGTTCCCTCAAAAATATATTCAGCAGTGCCATGCTGCAATTGACGACCTAATGGAAATAAACGGCAAGCCAAGGGTCTTCCAGTGTGAACACCACACCCGAAATGTTCAATGTATTGACTGCACGCTGGTTTTCCGCGTTTATCTTCTTTGCCATTAAAGCGGAGTCGAATACCACCCAAATCGCAATGCACATCCCGAAATGCTTGAGGTGATACGTTGCTCTCTTGGGCAAGATAAGCCAATTCAAACGCATTCAGAAACACTTGATTCCCATGACAACACGTCCCTGCTCTGGAGCACGTGAGGGGAAGTTTACTGCTGCCTCTTAATTTTGTATTCATCGAAGTGATAGGAATTGACGTGTTTTTATCATTTTACATTTTGGATATCAACCATGTCAATTTATTAAAGCCGAATACTTTGCCCAAAAAAGAGAATTCCTAATTTATAGATAGTGGAACAATTGACACGTTCTCATCAGCTTGAATCGAAAGAATATAGTAACCACTTGGAACACTTACCTTGAAATTAACCAGTGAGCTTTCAACGAACT
>JBFYPU010000007.1:0-4297 GCA_041303175.1 Crocinitomicaceae bacterium
GGATGATCTGTGCATCGCGGTTTCCTTTTGCTTCGATTATTTTGCGCTCAGCTTCCAATCTTTCTTGTTCAAGAATAAACTGCATGCGTAGAGCAACTTGTTCGGCTTCCAGTCGATCTTCAATTGAACTGTAAAGACCTGGAGGCAATGAAATGGATTTCAGCAGAACGGCTTCAACCACAATTCCGCGTTCCTCAAGATTTTCACTCATGATCGTCTTAATTTCTGCTTCAATTTCACTTCGTTTTCCGGAGTGCATGTCTTTTGCTAAAAATCTAGAGCAAACATCGGCGGACGCGGAGCGAAAAACACTGCGAATGATCTGCTCATAGGAAAGTCCAACAGTTTCGATCAAATGCGGAACCTTCGATTTTTCAATACTGTATAGTATCGAAATTTCAGAATTTACGTTCAACCCTTCTTTGCTCGGAAGATTCAGCGAAACTTCTAGGTTTTCGGTTTGAATTTTTGTGCGGATTACTTTTGTTATTAATGGATTGTACGCGTGTGATCCTTCTTCCAGTACATTGTCGGAAAGTTTTCCCAGCCGTTGCTTCACTCCTACTTCTCCCGGCCGAATGATTGCACAGGAAGCCAATACGAATAAACTGGATAGAGATAAAATTGTTTTCTTCATACTTTTACTTTTTTACACGCCAATACATACGCAGTACTGTGTAATTTATCTGTCTACTGATTTATCGGCGATTGATGATATTGTTTGCTTAAATTGTGTTTGATAATCAAGGATTGGAATAATCCGATCGGGAACAGCCTCTCTCCAGGAATCTTCATTGTTCAGCATGGCATGTAAAACCCGATCTGATCGAATGGACAACAATTTTTTATTGACTCCTCCGATATCTTCAATTTTTGATTTACTGATTAGGTATTGAAATAAGTGATGGACCGACGGATTCAATTTTAAATCAGCCAACCCTGATAGCTCCGAGCGGTGATTCAATTCTGGAAATACTAAAATCTTTCCATTGAACGAGCTGATTGCATCCAGTAATTTGAGGAATCCTGCCTCTTCATTGGAATCATCTTGACGACCGGTTACTTTACGTAAATTGTCCATGCCCAAAACAATCGTTAAACTGTTTAATTTGAAGGTGCTTCGCATGAAATTGATCAATTCATAATGATAGGTGAAGTGCGTGATAACCAGCGAGTATCCAAGTCCAATAATCAATTCGGCACGTTGAATAAAATCGTCTAAAGACAGTTCGGATTGGTCTTGAAAACACTGAAAAGTAATCTCTGCAATGGCCAATACACTCGACTCAATTTTTTGGTCATCATTCACCAGTTGATTCTGAGATCGGAGAAACATCTCTTCGGTCACCTTGGTCGGCGGTTTGAACCGTCCTCGAACTAAAACCACATCCTTTTTATACAACGAATTCATGGGTTGAAGGATTTCAAAACTTTTCCCAATCATGATCATTTTCGTTAACCCGGATTTCACAAGTTGAAGGGACAGCCGAATGCTTTTCTTGGAATCGAACTCATTGCCATACATTTCAATATAGTTCACTTCCAAATAATCCGTATTGATGTTTTGTTTCAGGTTTTCAATGAAACGTTCGTTGTCATGACTGAATTCAAAAGCTCCGTAGATCAGATTAACACCTAAATCACCAATTATTTTGCGCTGTATCGTCACATCGTCGTTGTGAAGTATGACGTGGATAACACACGTTGCTGGAGGTGTATTAGGGGTGAGCTGATAACGAATTCCAAGCCATCCCTGACCCTGATTGGTTTTTTGAAAGTTGATGGTTTCAATGGTGTTAGCGAAGACAAAGAAGTGTTTTTGTGCAGCGCGGTTGGAAAGATTTTTGGCGAGATCATGGTACTCAACATCGAGCATACTCTCGACACGTTCACGGGATACATATTTCTGCGTTTCGCCGTAAACAGAATCACTGATGGTCATGTCGTACGCACTAATCGCTTTGGCAATCGTTCCTGAGGCTGCACCAGCGTTAAAAAAATGATTGACGACCTCCTGTCCTGCACCAATCTCAGCGAAGACACCATAGGTCGTGGGTTGGAGATTGAGCTTTAGTGCCTTTTCCCGTGTTGAAAGTTGTTCGAGTTGGCTTTTCATACGATTCCATTTTTGTTCGTTGGAGAGAATTGAACTACCTCAGTTCATGCTTGAATTTCTGCTTGCGAATCCATTTCTTTAGCAATCCTATTTCCCGATGCGAAAGCAGTGCAAGACATTTTTTATACTCTTTATTCAACAGCCCCGAACAGAAGCTCATTTTCGTAAGAATCTGTTTTGTGTATTTTAAATAGTTTCCCATATCTGACGATTTTGATGGCTTATGCCGTGATTGATACCTACAATATCGACAGAACAATTCATTAGTTATCATTTAATTAAATCATAGTAATCATAAGTATAAGTTTATGCGATTAGCGTGATTTTATGCGCATTGCCCATTTTATAAGTGTTATGAATAGTTCGAACGGATCCCTTGGGATGAATTTCCTTGAAAAATCAGAATTGTGAAAAATTGTTAATACAAGCTAAAACTTGTTGAATGGTGCTGAACGCGATCGAGATTGTGCCGCGGATAATTCAAACACGATGGCTTAGGCTAGGTGATGCCAGACGAATGTTAATCCACGTATTGCTTGAACCATTCAAAATGTCTCAAGATTGTTTCCTCTTTCGATTGTTGAATGAATCGGATCAACTCTTCTTGAGCAGGATTTAGGCGCTTGTTGGAGCTGTAGATCAAATTCCATTCTGTCACAATTGGCAAGCCTTTCATGGGAATAATTTTGATCGTCTCGTTCAAAAGTGAAGATCGCAAACCAATGAGTGGCATGATCGAATATCCCAACCCGGCACTAACGGCTTGCTTTACTGCTTCGTTCGATACAAGCTCCATGGATTTCGAGACGTTTACATGGTGATGAGCCAAAAATTCTTCCATTTGCCATCGAGTTGCTGAACCCTCTTCCCGAAATAAAAGTGTGACCTTTTCCAAATCCTTCGGGTGCTTGATTTTGTCAATGGCCTCACTACTGCCCACTAAAATCAGATTGTTCTGCATCAAGGATAGACTTTGAACATCGATTCCTTCTGGCATGATAGAAACCAAGGAAAAGTCACTGCTGTTGTCGCGCAAACCTTTAATCACCCGATTTCTGTTCGACACGCTAATGGATAATTCAACTCCTGGGTATTGATCGATAAATTCCTTCAAAAAATAGGGAATCACATATTTCCCCGTTGAGACGACAGAAATCTTAATCTTCCCTGTGAGTTTTCCTTTGTATTGATCGACAATGTAACGAATGCCATCCGCTTCTTCTAAAATTCGTTGGCACCTGATCGCAATCTCACGACCGAAGTCGGTGATGAATAACTTACGACCAATCAATTCCGTTAAGGGAATTTCGAATTGTTCTTGAAGCTTTTTCAACTGGATAGAAACAGCTGGTTGCGTCAGGTATAAATTTTCTGAAGCCTTCGTGATACTTTCAAATTCCACCACTTTTAAAAAAATGCGAAGCTGATGTAAGGTATAATTCATAAGCCAAAGTAATGATTTATACGCAAAAGTTAAAGAGAATTAATGAAGATGATCACGCTACTTTTCAAAAATGTATGAGCGATTCATCTCTGTGACGAGCTAATAAAAGAATGCTAGCACGCAGGTAAGGTCCAAATAAAACACAAAACGGGCACCAAGCAAGTGAAAGCTGATAACGGAATGGCGTAAAATCCAAATCGTGAAAACTTGTGGGACTGAAAATCCAATGATCTAGCACCGCCGAAGGCAGATGCGAAGCAAATCCAATGATCCAACACCGCCGAAGGCAGACGCGAAGTGAATCCAACCTCATCAATGTAACACTAGTCACCGCCGAAGTCCACGAACTTTCGTTAATTTGCAGGAAACTCAACTGGGATGATAGAAATTATTGGATTCGTTGGCGCCCTATTGATCGGAGTGGTTCTTGGATTGATCGGCGGAGGTGGGTCCATTTTAACGGTTCCCATTTTTGTGTATGTCCTGGGAATTGATCCCGTCCTAGCAACGGCGTATTCGCTTTTTGTGGTGGGAACGGCATCTCTGGTGGGCGCGATTCGAAATGCACAGAAAGGTATGGTCGATTTTCGGACGGGAATTGTGTTTGCTATTCCAGCGTTGCTTACGGTCTATGCCACACGCAAATTTATTGTTCCAGCCATTCCAGATGAGTTGTTCAGCGTCGGTGATTTTTTGGTGACCAAGAACATTGCGATCATGGTATTTTTTGCCATCAT
>JBFYPU010000008.1:0-5156 GCA_041303175.1 Crocinitomicaceae bacterium
ATTGGATAACCACTACTTGAATGTACTTCGGTTTCGCCAGTGGTTTTCACCAACAACAATTTTCGGTTGGCCGATGAAAAGAAGATTTTGCCTTCGTTATCATCAATGGCAACAATGGCAAGATCAATCCAGGGGTTGTCGTAGGTTTCATCTTCCACATCCATGAAACAATCAATGTAGCGTTTATCCATCTCGCCCAATATGTGGTGGGTGCGCTTGATGCCTTTGTTCATAATGATGTATTCCAAAAGATTCAAAGCAAGGACGGAGGTGAGAGAAGCTGAAACGCCATGCCCTGTGCAATCACCAACCACCAAATAACGCCTGCTGTGTTTTTGACCAACCCAATAGAAATCACCTGAAATGATGTCTTTAGGAAGGAATAAAACAAAGGAGTCGGAAAACAATCGATCGAAATGACGTTTTTTGGGCAATAAACCTACCTGAACGAGCTGAGCACTCATCAATTGTTGCCGATATTCCCTCTCATCAATCATCCGCCAGTTTTTTATCCAATTCTACAGTGCGAAGGTACAGTCAACCGGGCTTTCTTGGGTTAATCTGAGGTTAAGATAGTGTCATTTGATCGTGTGAATGGCTCGCGAATACTCAAATAGATGAAATTTAATAAAACACCCATTCCGCATGTACCCGTATGCCGAAGTGGATGAATAAATCGGTCTCCAATTTCGGAAAAAAGATGTCCGGGTCGGTGCAACAAATCCCAACTGTTGAATCGAGGATAGCGCACGAGATAAATTCCGAAAGATCCAGGTTTAGAGCGCGCCGAGAAGTTCGAGGGTTTCTTTTGCGGCTGCTTGCTCTGCTCGTTTTTTAGAAGATCCAGATCCACGTCCGTATTCACGATCTTTGATAACGACGCGTACAAGATAGTTCCAATTACTGCCGTCACTCAATTCTTCCAAGACCTCAAACTCCAGTGCGAGTCGGTTTTTTTGACTCCAAATGAAAAGCTTCGATTTGAAGTCGATTTCTTCCTCCAAGATGTGGTTCAAGTCGACGTATTTTCGGAAAACGTGATCAAGTAAACTTTTGTGGGTTGCTTCAAATCCACCATCGAGGTAGATTGCACCAATCAGTGCTTCGAAGGCATTTCCCTCAATGGTTTCAATTTTGATCGTCCGATTTTTATTGTAGTGCAGCACGTTTCGGAGTTCCATGGCGTGACCAATATCTCCGAGTGTGTTTCTGCTCACCACTTTGGACTTAATTTTTGTCAAGTATCCTTCGTCTTCGGCAGGAAAGCGGTGAAATAAAAATTCGGCAACGATGGAATCGAGGATGGCATCGCCAAGGAATTCGAGGCGTTCATTTGAAATTTCACGTTCGGAATTATTTAGGACAGACTTGTGGGTCAAGGCGTTCTTAAAATGCTCGCCATTCTTGGGTTGATAGCCGAAACGTTCGAATATGAAACGATCAATCTCAGGACCGGCCGAAGAAGTTTTTTTTGTGAAAAAGTTAAAAAACCGCGACAATTATGCCTTAAATTTTTTGACAATCACTGTTGTATTGTGACCACCAAATCCGAATGTATTGGAAAGTGCAATATTCACCGTTCTTTTTTGGGCGGTATTGAATGTGAAATTCAATTTATTGTCCAACTCTGGATCGTCGGTGAAATGATTGATTGTTGGAGGTACGATGTCGTTTTGAACAGCCAAAACACATGCAATGGCCTCAATAGCACCAGCGGCACCCAATAAATGTCCAGTCATGGATTTCGTGGAGCTGATGTTTAGGTTGTAGGCATGTTCACCAAAAACGGCTTTGATAGCTTTTACTTCAGCAATATCTCCCAAAGGCGTTGAGGTTCCATGCACGTTTACGTAGTCAACTTCTGATGGATCAATTTCGGCATCTTCCAAAGCCGCAATCATGGTGTTTCGAGCACCCAATCCTTCTGGATGCGGGGCTGTCATGTGATACGCATCGCCCGACATTCCGCCACCGATTACTTCTGCATAAATTTTAGCACCACGTCGCATTGCATGTTCGTATTCTTCCAAGATCAGTGCACCACTTCCTTCTCCCAACACAAAGCCATCTCGGTCAAGGTCAAAAGGGCGTGACGCTGTTTCTGGAGAATCGTTACGAGTTGAAAGGGCTTTCAAGGCATTGAATCCGCCCATCCCCATTTCATTCACGCAAGCTTCAGATCCACCGGTTACAACAGCATCTACTTTTCCAAGTCGGATGTAATTATATGCATCGATAATTGCGTTGGTGGAAGAGGCACACGCTGAAACGGTTACGTAGTTAGGACCGCGTAAACCATATTTAATAGAGATGTGCCCTGCTGCGATGTCAGCAATCATTTTTGGAATAAAAAACGGGTTGATCCGTGGAGTTCCGTCACCTTGATAAAACGCTTTTGCTTCTTCTTGGAAAGTTTGAAGTCCACCGATTCCTGATCCCCAAATCACACCAATGCGGTCACAATTTGGGTTGGATTCCATCAATTTCGCATCAGCCATGGCCTCGGAAGCCGCGACCATAGCATAGTGCGAGAATGGGTCTAATTTCCTTGCTTCTTTACGATCGATGTGGTCTTCGATGTTAAAGTTTTTGATTTCGCAAGCAAACAACGTTTTGAACGCGGACGGATCGTATCGGGTTATTGGTGCAGCACCACTTTTACCATTGATTAGACCTTCCCAATACTCGGAAAGTGTATTTCCAATTGGCGTTAAGGCTCCTAAACCAGTGACTACTACTCTTTTTAGCTCCATATACGAATCGTTCGTTCAGTACGTCTAAATTAATTTACTAATGTTGGATTAGTTCGCGTTTGTTTCGATATACGTAACAGCGTCACCAACAGTTTGGATATTTTCAGCTTGATCGTCTGGAATCGCGATGTTGAATTCTTTTTCGAATTCCATGATTAGCTCTACTGTATCGAGTGAGTCAGCTCCAAGATCATTCGTGAAGCTTGCTTCATTCGTTACTTCGCTTTCCTCAACACCTAACTTATCTACTATGATAGATACTACTTTTGATTTAACGTCAGACATTTGTTCTTTATTTTAAGGGTTAATTCAGGCGCAAAGAAAACCACAAACTATCAAAAATCAAAATTATTAGTCATAATATTCAATGACGTGTGCTTTGTCTTTCCGTGATATATCGGGAACTTGTGCTGTTTCGCTCGGATATCCAACGGGAATTAAAAGAAACGGCCGTTCGTTTTCTGGTCTATTTAGTGCCTTTGCGATGAAATTCATCGGGCTAGGCGTATGGGTGAGGGCAACCAGTCCTGCGTGATGAACAGCAGCTAATAAAAATCCAGATGCCAAGCCCACTGATTCAGAAACGTAGTAGTTTTGTCGTTTTGTACCATCGTTCTGAACCTCATATGCGCGTTTCATCACAATCACAATCCATGGAGCGATGTCAATAAAGGGCTTTTGCCAATCCGTTCCGAGCGGCGCCAAATCTTCCAACCACTCTTCGCTCATACGACCACCATACGATTTCTTTTCTTCTTCTTCTGCGAGTTCACGTAGCATTGATTTCAGCGCACTGTTTGAGATTAGGCAAAATGTCCACGGTTGTTTGTGAGCACCCGATGGCGCAGTTGAAGCTGTCATCAAAATGTTTTCCATCACTTCTTTCGGCACAGGTTGATCAGAGAAATCGCGCACGGAGCGCCGAGAATCTGCCCATTCATAAAAGGCTCTGGAGCGCTCAATCATTTCCTTGGGCGTATAGGTTTCGCGATGAAAATCAATAAAAGGATGCTCTTTTTCGGACATTGTTCGTGTGTGTTTGAAACGGAAAGATACAGAATCTAACGTCATTTGTCACTTGAATCGTCGACTTTTGTGCGCGTTGTGGATTCGGTTGTTTTCCGTAAAATGAACACACCGCCGATATAATCGTATTGATAGTTTCCAACAGAAAGCACATCTCTGTTTTGAAGTCCAGAAAGTTCGATACGTTCTCCCTTAAAAATCAAGTAACCACCCGTTTCTTTTGCAAGAAGGAGGTAGTCAACGCGCACTGCACCGAATCCAGCGCACATCAATACGTTAACACGTTTGTTGACCTTACGCATGAGTTCGAGGTCGCGCACTTCAGAATAGTTGTCTGCCACAAGCAAAATCACATCGCAGAATGTGTCGTTTTTTTGTGCGTAAAGTATGGCTTCCACGTCGTTTTCTGGTCGTTCGCCACCGCTGCCTTTTTCCATCGTCTGGGTGATCAAATCGTTGATAGCCGCCACGTTAAACGTGTGGTAAATTCCACCCGTTTCCCCCATTTTTTTCTTCCTCGTCTCTTTGCCGTCACCGTCGTTGAAGAAAGTAAAACTCGTAAACGGCAGAGAATCCTGATGCGCTGTAATCCAGCGTTTGAGTGCAGCGACGTTGTCGGCCATGCTCCCGGTAACGTCCATCACAAGTGCAGTCTTTTCGTTGGGAACAAGCACTTCCATTCCTTTGTAAACGGGGGAGGATTTGAGGAATATTTGAGCGGAGGTGATACCGTCAGTTGATGAAGTAAGATCGTCGGGCTTTTCCGTTAGTGTGCTCGTTTCGAGAGTAGGACGCACTCCATTCAGAAGATACATGCCATTCACCGAAGGGGAGTAGGAAATTCTCAATTCGAGTTGTATGGTGGAAGCCACAGGCAGCGAATCTCGTGTTGCAGGTGTCCAAGCTGGCATTTTAGTAAGCGATTCAATAATTGCGGTTCGAATACGTTCGGGCTGTGCGTCTTCAATCGCAATGTTTGTGATCTCGCCATTTTTTTCAACGGTAAACGAAGATTTGACCCATTTATCGTCTCGTTTTAGCACAATTTCATCGGTTCTTAGTGAAGTTTTAAGGTAGCTGAGCATGGCGTCGCTTCCAGTAGTGTAATGTGCTTTTTGATCGTATAGAATTGGTTTGTTGCCCACTGAGCTGGGTGGGTGTAATTGCGGAGCGAGTGGATCAAGCTGTGGTTGAACAAACACATCGCTCGGATTTTCAAGGAATGCTTCTAACCGTTTTATCTCTTCAAGTCTGTTCTTTTCACTTAGCTGTGGTCTATGAACAATGATAAAGCCATGAAAATAGCTTTTTCCCATCTCAGGAGAGGTGCAACCCGTTTGTTCGATCATTTCCCATTCGACGGTTGGATCAGCAAGT
>JBFYPU010000009.1:0-6403 GCA_041303175.1 Crocinitomicaceae bacterium
CGACGGTGCGCCCGGTGGTGGTCCATTTTGGATTGAAAAGGACGGTGAACGTACCAAGCAAATTGTAGAAAAAGTGCAAATTTCCATGGACGCCGATCAGCAAGAGATTTTGGAAGGAAGCAGCCATTTTAATCCTGTGATGATTGTTGCCGCAAAAAATGACCTTGATGGTAATCGACTCGATCTTCATGCGTTTGCGAACGACGAACAATACCTTGTTGTGAAACGACCTCAAGACGGAAAATCCATTTTTTACCGCGAACTGCCCGGACTTTGGAACGGAGGAATGTACTATTGGAACACCCTATTTATTGAGATTCCTTCGGAAGTATTCAGCCCGGTCAAGGCAGTGCTCGATCTTAATGCCCAAGAACATTTGGCGATCGTTTAGGTTTTTTTTTGTCAAACGATTTCCATGTATATTTAATTTTTAACTTAGATCAGGTTTAAGCCTCAACATCAAATTCAATTCAACATGAAAAACCCAATTCTTAGAATCTCCTTATTTGCGTTCTTGTTCGTATTTGTGTCATTTGCGCCACCTTCGAACGTGAAATATGCTTCCGCAGAAGGTAAGTTAATGATTACGTTTCCAGTTGCTTACGAGTCTACGGACATGAGCACTGAGGACTACACGTCTATTCAAACACAAGCAAATTTAGATGAGCAACTCTTTTTTGTGACGTATAATATTCACAACTCTGAGTTAACGGACCATGAGAGCCTCGCACAAACGTCATTGGAATCGTTTAGCGGAGCTATGAATGGAACGATTACCACACAAAACACTTGGAAAGTGAAGAAAAACAATGGTTTGAAAGCACGAATTGATATTCCTGAACTTGGCTTGGTGGCCGACTATGGCGTCGTTCTTGTAGGTCAAATTCAATACCAAGTGGCAGTTGTAAGTGCGACAGAACAATGGAATCAAGTGCGATCCGATGCTTTCTTCAAATCATTTAAGTTGAAAAAATAGACGATTGGTCATACCCTACTGGACCTTTAAGTCCTAGGATCCCTGAGAAGTTGTTTTCAGGGATTTTTTTTAGGATCGCAGTTGGAGCTGTACTTTTAACTTAGGAGCTATGGGGATAAGCGGAAATATTAACATGACATTCGTGTAGAGTCCAATTGAATTGATTAGTTTAGAAAAAATGAACAGTAGGGATAAGCAGTATGCAATTGAGGGTATTTTTAGTTGTGACAATAACCTTCGCAGAATAGTCTTGAGTCTAACATTAAACCAGTCAATACTAAATAATCTAAGCATGTACTATCTAAAACTAGGTTTGTTTTTATTATTTTTTGTCAAGCTTGGTTGGTTTGTGGTCAGGGAGATTTGGAAAACTTAACATCTTGGATTGCACCGTGACCGCCGGAAGCAGCTAATCAGTAAACCAGCACCGAAGGCAAATAAAATTAATTTTAAAAATCCGTTTTTTTTACCAAGCGCCATACCAATAGCTGCAGGTGTAAAGACAAATGATACAGTGAATATGAACCCACTTTGGACACAAATTTTTAAAACTACTCTTAGTCAGAAGAATAAAAATTCGGGTGGCCAAGACCAATCTTCGAACTACCGCCTTGCGAAGAATTATAGGGATTTTCGAATTACTGTTAAACGACACATCAAAGACTTTATCCTAATTACAATTGGCATTTTCTCTGCATCGTTCGGCTTTAAAGGTTTCTTATTAACAAATCACTTTATTGACGGGGGAGCAACAGGAATTTCTCTACTCATATCGGCCTTGACAGAAATTCCACTTTCCATTTTGATTGTCTGTATAAACATCCCATTTATATTTCTCGCCTACAAGATTCTTGGTAAAACCTTCGCAATAAAAACGGCTCTTGCAATTTCAGGACTTGTAATTTGTCTTACAACAGTTAGTTTCCCAAATGTTACTGATGACAATTTACTAGTCGCTGTTTTTGGCGGTTTTTTTCTAGGCGCCGGGATAGGACTTTCGGTTAGAGGGGGTGCAGTAATTGACGGGACAGAAGTTCTTGCGATTTTTTTAAGCCGCAAATTCGGAACAACTATTGGTGACATCATTATCGTAATTAATATTTTAATTTTTTCTGCCGCTGCATATTTCCTTTCAGTTGAAATTGCACTTTATTCAATGATTACCTATATGGCCGCTTCAAAGACACTTGACTTTGTTATAGAAGGAATTGAGGAATATATTGGTGTGACTATTATTTCATCTCATAGTGATGAAATCCGACAAATGATTATTGATAGTATGGGAAGAGGTGTTACTTTATATAGCGGAAAACGAGGTGTAGGTAAAAGAGGAGAAGCGAAAGAGATAGACATTGTTTACACGGTGGTAACCAGGCTTGAGTTAAACAAATTAAATACGGAAATAGAAAAAATTGACCCCAATGCCTTTGTGGTTATGAGTAGCATAAAGGACACAAAAGGGGGGATGATAAAGAAAAGACCTTTGAAACATTGACGCCGTGAATGACGCGAACACTAGTAGCTCAGCGTTAAGAAAACAAAGAATACCAGAGCAGGTTTGCGAAATTGTGATTTGCGGAAGATGAGTCAAAATGCTTGGTTCCCTGGTGAGTCGTAACTGATTAAATCACTTTGCAAAAGCAAAAGCAACCGACCTAACTCCAATCTCCATACGTCCCAAAACATCAATTGACCCCATTTCAAGCCCGGACACAACCGAGTTGATTTTAAGAACAATACTAACGACAAATTTTGATCATGTGAGAAACAACTTTCCCGTTGCCATTTATCTCCATCTTCATCCCGGAAATTACTATCTTCGGAAGTGTAAAAAATTGATTCCTATGCTCAACCGCCTCTCATTCCTAGTTAAGCCGCAATCCTTAAATATACTCATCATAACGCTGCTTCTTTCGAGTTGTTCGATGGTAAAGAATTTGGAATCAGGTGAAAAGACGAAGGGAAAAGCAAACGTGCTTGGCGCTGCGCCCATGGAACTACTCGACACCATTCACATTGGATCCGATCAGGCCTATCCAAGCCTAGAGGATTATTTCGCGAGCGAGGGTGAAAAAGCGAATGTGTATCTTGTTGTTCACGAGGGAACCTATTATTGCAATCAATTGACGATCAATGGGGAATATCTCTTCATTGAAGGACGTGGTCAAGTCAATCTCTACTGCAAAGAGCTGTATGAAAATGTGATGTGGATCACAGGCACGAACATACATGTTAAAAACATCCACATGAAGCATTTTGTACCAGGAACAATGGAAGGACAAAACTGCTCGGGTAGGGTGATTGGTTTTGATGGTGCGCACAATGTCACCATTGAAAAGTGCGATTTGAATGGCTGCGGACTAGCGGGATTGCATGATAACTTGGGCAATTCAAACATCTTGATCAAGAACAATTATATCCATAACAATTCCGTCGGTGCCTATACCAATATTGATGGCGAGATCTGGCAGGAGGAAATCGACGACCATCCTGTTTTTTATTTCAAGAACAACCGAATAGTGAACAATGGACCTGATCGATCGCCCGAATCAGATGGTTCAACGGATTACGTCATTTCATGTCCAAGCGCATACGAAGCGGAGTTGGTCCAGTACATTGAAGGACTTCGAGAGGAATGGAAGGAGGTTCCGAATCCACTTCTGGTAAGGTATCGAGGATATGAAATCGGAGACTATGTACACATCCTATTTGAAGATGAGAATGGAAAAATCTATGATTTTGGATCGGGAAACAACGATTTCGGAGAACTGCAATCCTTTTTTGATGATTACAATTTCGTGTACGATCCAGAGGGCGAGGATCCACAATACACGCTTTTCTGGAAATGGAAAGCATCATCGTTTCCATGTTGTTCTGGTGAATACGAGTTGGTAGACGCCTATGTTCCTTCCGTCATTCGAATTGAATTAGTGGAAGATTGATAAACTTTATTTGTTTACTGTTACTTTCAATACTGCTCCGCGTTTTACTCGAAGTGCTTCTAGTGGGATTTGCTTAGTTTCGTCTAGTGAAAATCGGTATCTTTGAGCATTGAAAAATCACAAAAAGTTCCCCTATGTAATGAAGCATTTTGCATTAATTTTCTCACTCATTCTAACCAAATTAGTTTCCTCTCAATCGTTTGACGAAACCATTCTCGCTGCAAGTCAAGCATATGCTGACTCCAATTATCAGCTCTCCGCAGAGGCATATTCACGTGCGTTCAAGCTTCAAGACGGTACCGCTGGTCAGTATTACAATGCAGCCTGTTCGTGGGCGCTCACAGGAGATACCGTAGTTTCGATCCGCTACCTTGCAATGGCAGCAAAAAAGGGATGGAACAATGTGAAACACGTAAAGAGAGATTCTGATTTAGCGAATTTACATGACGTGAAAGATTGGCCCATCGTTGTGGAGATGATTCAAAAGAACGCAGATGAATACGAGAAAAATTTTGATCAACCGCTAAAGGCGCAATTGGAAAAAATTTATGTGAAGGATCAAACGCTTCGACAACTCTATGTAGAAGCTGAGGCTAAATTTGGCAAAGATTCGGATGAAATGAACTACTTCTGGGAATTGATGGCGGAGCGAGATAGTTTGAATGAATTGGAGGTGATCGCCATCATTGATCAACAGGGTTGGGTGGGAACGAGTCGAGTGGGTGGACAAGCAAACATGGCACTTTGGCTGGTTATTCAGCACGCATCCATGGAGTTGCAAGAAAAATACCTGCCCCTGCTGCGCGAATCTGTCTTGGCAGGCGAATCCAGTGGAAGTCATCTTGCGTTGTTGGAGGATCGCAGTTTCATGGGACAAGGATTGCCGCAAACCTATGGTTCACAGATCACCATGAATGAAGCGGGCGATCAAATTGTGTACGAAATTCGGGAGCCTGAATACGTGAACAAACGACGCAAAGAAGTTGGACTCGGTCCAATCGAAGATTATGTTAGTCGTTGGGGTATCGTTTGGACAATAGAACAGAAAATTGAGTAATTTTACCGTATGAAAAAAATCATCGCACTCCTAGCGCTTTCGACATTTTTGATGTCATGTGCGCACATGTATTTTATCGATCCACAACCCCGAAAAGCAGCGCGTTTGATGGAAATTCCGTCTGAACTTCATGGTTATTGGAGTAATGAATCGGGCTCTACCGAAATTAGTGCAACAGGAATCACGATCATTTCAATCTCGAAAGACACAATTGATGGGGTTCCACAAGATGTCGCAACTACGGATTACATGACCTTGAGTGAAGATTTTCAATTGTTTAAATCACAGGATCTTTATGTTTTCAACTTGAAAGAAAGTGAAGGAAATTACTGGGAAATTGGCGTGTTGAAACGTGAGTCAAACGGCGATATTCACTATTATACATCAAATGATCAAGACGATTATGTAAACGATAAACGCTTGAAAGTGGCTGAAGCAAAATACCTTGATGGTGAAGAAGAGCGCACGTTTAAGAAAATTCAACCAGAGAGTGATTTGATTTTGGAACACGTCGTGTTTAAAGGACAGATGGATCATAAAACCCTTCTGAATATTGTTCATGAAGATAATTTAGTGACGATTTATCGTGCTGACGGATCGATTTATACGCCAGAGTATTAATTTGTTCTAGATTCCAACAGTGAAACAACTGGCTTAAGAAATTGATTCGGTGGTTGGTTCAACATGAATCAACACATGACCCAAATTGGGAATGGTTTCACGCAAATGATCTTTGAGTGAGTGTGCAAGTGCGTGACCATCTTTCACCGAAATTTCTCCGTTCACAATGGCATGAAGATCAATGTGATAGTTCATTCCGGCTTTTCGAATAAAGCATTTTTCTGTCCCTTCGATTCCTGGCACTTCCAATGACACGGTGCGGATTTCTTTTATTAGGTCGTCGTAACGGTGTTCGTCCATGATTTCACCCAACGCTGGTCGGAAAATCAAATACGCGTTATATAGAATAAGGCATGAAGCGAATAGAGCTGCCCAATCGTCAGCAGTCTCATAGCCTTTTCCAAAAATGAGTGCGATGGAAATTCCAACAAACGCCATGATGGAGGTAATCGCGTCACTTCGGTGGTGCCAAGCGTCTGCCTTGAGGGATGAGCTGTTGGTTTCTCGGCTTTTTTTAATCACAAAACGGTAAGAAATTTCTTTCCAAAGAATAATCACACCGAGCACGATCAACGTCCACCATTCAGGAACTTCGTGAGGGATCTGAATGTTTTGTATGCTCTCGTAGCCGATGATCGTTGCTGAAGTCACTAAAAACGCGACCACCAAAAATGTGATCAACGGCTCAATTCTTCCGTGTCCATACGGATGGTTCACATCTGCTGGACGCTCGGCGTACTTAAAACCAAAAAGCACCAATAGCGAAGCGAAAATATCAGCTGTTGATTCAATCGCATCCGCTATAAG
>JBFYPU010000010.1:0-2787 GCA_041303175.1 Crocinitomicaceae bacterium
AAGTCAATTTATCGGATTTACGAAATGGCCTCTATTTGATTTATTTAGTCGATTCTAACAATAAGTCTGTTTCAACGGGGCGTTTAATCAAGAATTAGCATCGCTCACTCCCCCATTTTCCAACAAAAAAAGGAGACCTAAATCTCCTTCCCTAATTAACTTTTTTTAGACGACCTACATCTTCACAAACTGTCCCACAGAAACTCCCTCCTCCGTTTCCAACAAAATCGAATACATTCCTCCTTCAAGGTGTTCAACCGAAAAAGACAACTCATTCGTTTCAAAAACCAGTTTCCCTTGCGATGAATACAATCGAATGGCGGATATGTGTGCATCGGTTTGAAGGGAAATGTGCCCTGTTGTGGGATTCGGCGAAATGCTGAAGCGCGCTGCTGTTGCGTCTTCCAAGCCAGTATAACTCATGGTCAAATCAATAGTCATCACGCTGTCGCATCCTGCGGCATTGGGTATAATGTCTGTGTAGATCCCAGAGTTAGTGTAAATTGCTCCACTGGGCGCGGTGTACACGTCGAGTCCGGTAGCAGAAATGGATGAGGAAGAACTAGCGTTGACCGTTAGCGCGATGGTAATGGTGCTATCGCATCCGGCTGACGAGGTTAAAAAATCGTCGTAGGTGCCTGATGTCGTGTAAACGGCGCCGCTTGGAGCTGTATATGAATCGCAAACCGTTTCTGAAATACTCATGGATGTGATCGGATTTACGGTCAAATCGATGGTGATGATGCTGTCGCAACCGGAAGCTGCTGGCAGGGTGTCGGTAAAAATTCCTGAGCTAAAATACGTGTTTCCGCTTGGTGATGTGTACGAACCACAAGCTGATTCAATGATGGAGCTTGTGACGGGCGAACAGTTAAACTCACCAGAGAGCACTAGGTTGTCCACGAGCCATGAATCCGTTGAAGAACTCGAACGCGGCGTAATGCGGATCGTAAGTTGGCTGATGGTTCCTGGAAAGGTGATTTCGCAGAAACTATATCCTTCCGCTACTTGTAAACCAGTGGACGACAAGGGTTGAATAACGGTTTCTGTTGCGGGCAAATAGTTCACCGAAGCGACACCTGTTGCGTCGTACGCCCAAAATGAATTATCGAGTGCGGACCCTCGGATGCGGAGACGATCAACGAACGTTGCGCCGTTGTCCAAACTGTAAGAAACCAATACGTAATCCAAATTGTCTGGACCGCCCGTTGCACCGAGAAGATTCATCGCAGACAATCGAAAATTCACGCGAATGCTGTCGTAGCCAGACGGAATGGTTGTATTGTTGAAAACGATAGGATTGCCAACCGAAACTTGCACTACATGCCATGCTTGTGATCCATTGATGCCAAGTGGCGTATTTGGAATGGAAGCGGCCATCGGAGCAAAACCAGATTGTGTTCCAGCCAAGGTGCCTGTGTATCCCCAAACGGGTGATGCCGGAACGTTCTCAAAATCTTGAAAGGCAAGTGTATCCAATTGAAGTTGAGCCATTGAGGAGTGAACGATCACTGTGGAGATTAAAAATGCGGGAAGTAGCGCGAAAATGGATGATTTCATGGTGTTGTGTTCGTGTGAATTTTTATGGATCAAAGGTCGAAAATTTATCTTGAGTATCCAATTTACAATCTACTTAAAAAAAGCATTAGGAAGAAACGGACGCTGAGGTGCTACATTGAGCATGTCGAAATGTTCTCGAAGCGTCCGTTTTTAGTCCTCAGCGCCCATTCCGGCGTTTAGCGTGCGCTCGGTATATTATTCAAGCAAAAAATAAGGAGACCTCTCGATCTCCTTATTTTCAATAATAGTGGTTGGTTTAAATTTTTACAAATCGTGTGGTCGAAACGTTGTTTTCGGTTTCCATGACAATCGTATACATTCCTCCTTCGAGGTGTTCAACTGAAAAAGACAATTCATTCGTTTCAAAAACCAATTTCCCTAGTGAAGAATACACGCGGATGGCGTGAACTTGTTCTTCGGTTTGCACCACGATGTGTGTGGTAGCAGGGTTTGGAGAAACAGTGAATTTCGCGTCCAATAGGGATTCCAAGCCAAGCACTTGATTGGAGATCGTGATGTCTGCGTTTGTTGAAATGTTTGAACCGTCGCTCGTCAGTGCGCCAATTGTGACCACACCATTGTCAACCGCAGTAATCAATCCGCTGGCATCAATGGTTGCAAGTGACGTTCCAACTGCTATTCCCCAAAAGATGCTTTGACTTTGTGCTGCAATGGGTAGAATGGTTGGGATCATTTGAAGCGTTCCACCTTGTGTGGTAATGGTTGTTGCTCCACCCTGCCCTTGAATCGTGAGCGATGTTGCCAATGGAATTACCGTTCCGCAGTCCGTGGAAAATGTCACACCTGGATCTACTGCACTTGTCCATACCGCGTTAGCGAAGGCCACCATGTCCACTTCCACACAGGTCAAACTTGGGCAATTTGTCGCCACAAACCAGTTTGGAGGAAAATTCATGTTGTTGCCGTTTGCCATGTTCAACGACGCCAAATTCGGACTGTCTTGGCAGTATACATTGTTGAGCACCGGGCACGGAGAAATATCCAAAGCGGTCAATGCCGACAAAGACGTGCTGATCCATTGAAGATTCGTCAAATTGCTGAGATCGATTGACGTGAGGCTATTCCCGTCAATGTTGAAACCAACTAGTGCGCTGCTGTTCGAAAGATCAATAGACGCCAGTGGATTGTTGAGACCCCACATCGTTGTGATGTTCGGCGTGTTGGTCAAATCGAGGCTCGTGATGTTGTTGCCAGAGTACGTAAACT
>JBFYPU010000011.1:0-2632 GCA_041303175.1 Crocinitomicaceae bacterium
ACGAAGGCGAAAAAGGACCGCACGAACCATCGGTTCACAAAGGCAAAACCTCACCGCCAAAAGCGTATACAGAGGCGACCCTGCTCCGCGCCATGGAAACTGCGGGCAAACAAGTGGACGACGACGAAATGCGCGATCTCCTGAAAGACAATGGAATCGGTCGACCTTCGACGCGAGCGAATATTATTGAAACACTTTTTCGACGCAAGTACATCGAGAAAAAACGCAAAAACATCAACGCAACGCCAACAGGAATGGCACTCATCGATACGATTCAAAATGAATTACTCAAAAGTGCAGAACTCACCGGTCAATGGGAACGCAAACTCCGCTTGATTGAAAAAGGGGAATATTCTGCCGATGTCTTCAAGCAAGAATTGTCAACGATGGTGCGTGAACTAACGGATGAAGTGATTTTCAATACCCCACAGTCCATTCAGTTTTTCCAAGAACCCGAAGTGAAAGCCAAAAAAGCGCCCGTCAAACGTGAAAAGAAGGAAATAAACCTCGAAGAAAATCCCTGTCCGAAGTGCAAAACAGCAAAGGTGATGAAAGGAAAAACGGCCATTGGTTGTTCCAATTTCAAGGAATGCGGCTTCAAAGTTCCCTTTGAATTGATGGGTAAAAAATTGACCGACAACCAACTCAATTTGCTGCTCACCAAAGGGGATTCTGGAAAAATTAGCGGATTTGTGAGCCCGTCAGGTGAGAAATTAGCAGGGAATTTCGTCTTCACCGATAGCTTTAATGTCCGTTTCAAAAATACCAATGAATAACGATCTTTTGTTCGATTCTTTGGAACTACTTTTATGCATTTAACTCTCCTAAATATTAAAAAATGAACAACCTACTGATCCTACTCACCTTTATAACGCACCAATGCTTCGCACAAAATGATATTGACTTTACAGGTTTTGGAGACATTCGCATCGGCAAAACATATGAAGAACTCAAATCGAAACTAATTGAAGTAGAGGAAGCACCTGAAAATGCCTGGTTTGCACCCATGACGCTTGAAGAATTTCTAGATGGTTCTGAAGATACTGCGTCCTATTACGAAATGCTTGAAACGGATAAATTGATCGCTGAATCAATGAACCTTAAAATCGTTTTGTGTACACTGAAAGGAGCAAAAAACAACCTCTTTTTGGGGCATCGGGTTGCATGTGCGAACTTGATATTTCAGGACAATGTGTTGGTCGGCGGAATGCTTGTGCTCGACCCTTCAAACATTACTCAGGCATCCAAGCGCTCGTTGTTAAATGAGTTAGAAACACAAATGGGTGAGGCGATTTGCTCCTACTCAGCCAATTTTGATCCTGCCCCTTTTGAATGCAGTTGGTATTCAGAAACAGAAGGTGAATTTCGAATTTCAGATATGATAGAAGAAGCAAGTGAACCAGGTGAAACGATCAACATTGCTTTTGGGCAATAAGATTTCTTGGACCTACTCGTTGACTTCCACCAAAAAAAGTAACCTAATCGTTCAATTTGAATTCAAGAAGCGGGTCATTTTGAAGCCTACAATTATTGGTTGCTCGGCGATGGTGCGGTGGAAGAATTTCAAGCTTGGTTCAACGAAAATGAAGCGGCTTGGGACGAATTTGTGGCGTGGTATGAACCGAATCCAATCCAAATGAATGCGTCCAATAAGTTCGTTCAACCATAAAACAATTGCACAAAAAAAGCTGCGGTCCTGTAACTCCGCAGCTTTCACAACTATAAAAATTCAAATCCCCCGATTTCTTTCTAGGAAGGAGGGAACTTGAGTAGAATGCCTATTTGGTGAGCGCTGTTTTCACAGCGTCGGCGATAACTTTTCCATCGGCTTTGCCCGCCAATTTACCAGAAAGAATCCCCATTACTTTGCCCATGTCTTGCGGTCCTGACGCGCCCGTTTGAGCAATCGCAGCGTCCACTTCAGCCTTGATTTCGTCGTCAGACAACATTTTGGGTAAGTATTCTTTGATGACATCCGCCTGCATTTGCTCGTCCACCGCCAAATCTTCACGTCCTTCTTTCATGTACAATTCGTAGGTGTCGATGCGTTGCTTATAGAGTTTCAAGACGATTTTGGCCGCTGCCTCATCGGTCACTTCACCTGTTCCAGCGGTTGCTTCCAACAGCAATTTCGATTTGATATCACGCAGCGCGTTGAGCTTGTCTTTCTCACGTGCCAACATGGCATTTTTGATGTCCGTATTGATCTGATCAATGAGTGCCATTAGTCGACGTTATCGTGTAAAAACTTATTATTGCTATTGAGCGAAGTTCGATCGTCGTTTTTTGTCACGCTGAATCGACTTGCTTTTTCCTGGTTGCTAGGAACAGACTGATCCAATTGCACATTTCGGCGCACATAAGCTGGCTCGTTTTCAAATTCTTGAATGCCGTCCGCTTTTTTGAGCTTTTGTGTGTATTGTTGAATCCGTGTCAATCGCTCTTGCGAACGACGTTGCTGCTCTTCTGGCGTCAATGCTTTGCGAAGTGGCTCCACAGTAGACTCGAGATCCGCATTTTCCATATCGTCTTCCAAGACGTAGCGCTTTACTTCCTCCTCAGTTTGCGCTGTTGCCTTCTTTTCTTCTTGTGCAATGTCCCAATCAAAACTGATCGCTTTTTGTGGAGCTTT
>JBFYPU010000012.1:0-8859 GCA_041303175.1 Crocinitomicaceae bacterium
CGCATTTGGGAAAACGGCAGACGCGACAAACGTGAAGAAATCAGCCAATACGCTTCGACCTTACACGTCCGTTGATGAAACACGCTTTTTGCGCGGAGCCGCAGTGGATTTGGGTGTTGGCAACTTCGCACTAACGCTCTTTGGTTCAAAAAAAGCCGTGGATGGTGCGATCATCACCGATTCGTTACTGGAGGAATTTGAATTTATTTCCAGTATCAATTTGACAGGTTTCCACCGAACAAACTCTGAGATTGGTCGCAAAGGAAGTCTCCAAGAAACGATTGGTGGAGCCAATCTTCGTTACTCCAAACGAAGTTTACAACTGGGAGTCGCTGCGACCTATCAAGGCTATGACAAGCCGTACGTAAAAGATACGCTTTCATACAATCTGTATGATTTTCGCGGAAAAAGCACCACCTCACTCAGTGCAGATTATAGCTGGGTGATCAAAAATTTCAACTTTTTTGGAGAAACGGGGTATGCTTCGCATTCACAATCGTGGGCGAACGTTCACGGAGTGTTGTTCTCCCTCGACAGCAAAGTAGCCATGAGCATGGTCTACCGAAATTATCAACGGGGATACCACACGTTCTACAACGCTGGATTTGCCGAGGCGAGTCGCACCCAAAATGAAAAAGGGTTGTACACCGGTCTCACGGCTAATTTCTCACGAGCTTTCACCGTGAATGCGTATGTTGACATCTTCAAGTTCCCTTGGATGCGCTATCAGGTAGATGCTCCTTCACAAGGACATGAATGGATGGTTCAACCGACCTACAAACCCACCCGAGAATTGGAGATTTATTTCCGTTTCCGCGAACAGGTGCGCGACAAAAATAGTCGAGATTCCGACGGGACGATCACAGCCATTGAAAACGTAACGCAGCGCAATTACCGTTTGAATTTGAGCTACAAAGTTTCCGAAGCGATTCAGATTAAGAGCCGCGTGGAATACGTGACGATCAACAGAAAAAGCAATACGCCCGAAGCTGGTTTTGTGATTACTCAGGACATCATTTACAAGCCAAAAACGCTTCCATTCGACCTCGCGATGCGCTACGCACTTTTCCACACGGATAGCTACGATTCGCGCATTTACACTTTTGAGAACAACGCACTTTATGTATTTTCCTCGCCAGCGTATTATTACCAAGGAAGTCGAGCCTACTTCATGGTGCGCTATTCGTTTCTCAAGCGATTTGATCTTTGGGCACGCTACGGCGTTAGCATTTTTTCCAATCTCAGCAGTCTAGGATCTGGCGCAGAAGGAATCAATGGAAACACGAAAAGCGATATTACGCTACAGTTAAGGATGGATTTGTAGCCAACTGCTACTATTACGGGAAACGCGCCAGGGCGGAGTGCGGCAGCTCCAGATGATCCCGTCAACGGACGGATGTCTGGACTAAAGCACGGAGACCGACCCCGGCATTTCAGTCATACGCTAAATTGTCAAAAATTATCCGTTTCGAAATTGTCGGGGTGGCGCCCAAAAAAGAAACCAAGCTGAAATTATGCGTAAATCATCTTCGCTGCTGAAAGCAACGTGAGCACCTTCACATAATCGGACGGATTTCCGTTCACCGACATGGCTTCAACGTATTTCTTCAATTCTGGATGTGTGTCTAACAAATGGATATGGTCGCGCACATAATTCTCATAGAACTTCACCAAATCGGGATTCGTTGAGAACCAATATTCGATGGGGTTCATGTGGTGTTTCGATCCGATTCCAACTTTCTTAACAGAACTGAATTTACCCACAGTTCTGCGAAGAAAGATTCCCCAGAGTTGTTTAACGGAATAGTTTTTGCCTTTGATGGTGAGGTTGCTCTTCGAATTCAGCGGCGTTCCCGTTTGTTCCCAAATGTATTTCGCGGCTCCGGGATATTTTTTGTTCACCCACAGCTTGTACAATCTGTGATTTTCTCGCTGCGCGCTTGGGATGTTGATGCAATATTCCCAGAAGTCTAAATCATAAAACGGCGAGAGCGATTCCGATTTGGTTTGAGTGGGCAATAAACCGCTGTTCATGGCAATCATACACCGATTGTAGCTTTTGTAAATTTCCTGATCCTGATACTCCAATTTCAAGTTGTACGAGGCACAATTTGGAAACGGGATGAGATCGGCAACGACAACGGGTGAATTTAACGTTTTTGGTTCGCCAAAAGTACTGACCATTGTATTGCCAAACTGGCCGGAATGGAGTGAACCGAATTTCGTGAATTCAAGCATGTCCAATAGGCTGGTTCCATGCGCAATGCCGAAATAATTGATATTTCCGCCCGTAAGTTCAGTCGTTTGATCCACATTTTTTAGGAAAATTCCGTTGTCCAATGATTTAAATATCCACTCATGCTTTAAATCGGCTGCTATTTTTTTTGGAATCGTTTCGTCGAGGTAATTGCTTTGCGAAAAGGTGATGTTTAGTTGATCGGTGTACCCCAATTCATGAGCAACGAAACACGTCATTCTGGTGTCCAAGCCTCCACTCAGGGCAACCAAATGGCGGTATCCATATTCTTTATCCTTCTCAAAAGCACGTCGAACAGCTACCCGAAAACGTTCGTCCATCCCTTCTATGGCTTCATCATCTGAAATAGCTTTGACCGCCTTTTTGAGCACATAATAAGGCTTGACTGCCTCGTTCTTATCTGTCTTGATGAAATAATGGCCCGGAATTAACCGTGAAATTTCAGACACGACGGTCATGTCTTCAATGGTGTAGCCGTGGTCCACCACAAAATAGGCTCCCAATTGATTCAATGTTGGTTTCAGCGATGGGTGCGCCTTCAGATGACGCGTCAGTTTGTAACTGTTTGTGCTGATCACTAATGCATCTTCGTTGCTTGCAAAAAAGAGTTGTTTGCTGCCGATTTGGTCTGAATAGGCCACGACATCTCCGCTCTTTTTATCCACCACAATTCCCCAAAAACTCCCGCGCATTTGGTCGAAGAACGTTTCTTTGTTTGTTTGATATGCAGCTATGCTGAATGCTTGCCAATCCTTGATTGTTGAATTGTGGAGAAGCTCTTTTTTATTTAGAATGACGCCATCAAGGATGAACAACAACTCATCCGAATCCACGTATATTTTGTCGTTCTTGAATTTGTCCGTCGTGGTATACTGAAGTGTATGAATCTGATTCAAAACTTTATCATACTCAAGAAGGAAACTACTTTTAACGCCCATTAGAACTATCTCAAATTAAAATTCAATATCCAAATTAAACGCCTTTTTAAGCGTGTGTAAATTCGGATTCTTACGGGCGAGCGCGGCAAACTTGTCTTTACCTGTTTGGAATTTCACTTCTTCGTCTGGGTTGTTCGTGACCTCTACTTTTACGTCGATGCTATAATTTCGTAGCTCCTTCCGAAGGTAGCCTAGCAATTCTGAGAGTCGAATGCGAATGGTGTCTACTTGCACTTCATTGTCCACTTGAAGAATAAATTGGTGATCAGGTTTTTGAATTGGATCTCGTTTGATGAGTGCATTGTAATATGTCAGGTCCCCGTTTTCCTTCAAAATATGTGCAAATCGCCGCCACGCCATTTTGAAATCGTCAATGTGGTAATCGTTCATCGGCATGTTTCGCACATCCATTGGTGCACCTTCGTCTCCCTCCTCTTTGGGAGCCATCATCTTGTTGATCGACAAGGACGATGTATATATTTTATTGCCGCTCGGTATGGTCAATACCTTCGGTTGCGGACGATCAAACACTGTTTTCACCACCTCTTTCGCGGCTGGTTTTACCGCAGCTGGCTTTGGTGCTTTGTCTCGTAAGTCTTGATTTGGGAAAGGAATAATTTCAACGGGATCCGTCAGGAGTTTTTTTTTTCGAGCTCCTTGGTAATGGAACAGAGTTGCATGAGCGCCATTTCGACAAGCAGGCGTTGATTTTTAGCCGTTTTGTAATCCACATCCGCTTTACTCAATACACCCAAGGCACGGAGCAAATTCGTCGCGTCAATTTCTTTCGATTGAGCAATATACCGTTCCTGGATCGACTCGCTCACTTCCAATAAAGCTGCCGTTCTAACATCCTTACAAACCAACAAATCGCGGTAATGATTCGCCAATCCAACAATGAAATTGTGTGCGTCAAATCCTTTTTCGATGATATCATTGAGCAACAACAAGGAAGCGGGAATGTCTTCTTTCATCGCGCATTCCACAATCCGGAAATAATAATCGTAATCAAGTATATTGAGGTTATCAATTACGTTTTGGTAGCTGATTGAATTGCCTGAAAACGTAACGATTTGGTCAAAAATAGAAAGGGCATCCCGCAACGCACCGTCTGCTTTTTGAGCAATGACGTGCAGGGCTTCAGCTTCCGCAGCGATAGATTCTTGCTGAGCGATCCGCATCAAATGATCCGAGATGTCTTTTACCTTAATTCTGTTGAAATCAAAAATCTGACAACGCGACAATATGGTTGGGATGATCTTGTGTTTTTCTGTTGTTGCGAGAATGAAAATGGCATGCTTTGGTGGTTCTTCCAAGGTTTTTAAGAACGCATTGAAAGCTGCAGTAGAGAGCATGTGAACCTCGTCAATGATGTAGACTTTGTACTCGCCCAATTGCGGAGCAATGCGGACTTGATCAATCAAACTTCGGATCTCATCCACACCGTTATTGGATGCAGCATCCAATTCATGCACGTTCAACGACGAACCCGAATTGAAGGATTCACACGAATCGCACACATCGCACGCTTCAATTTTCTCAGTTCGATTGAAGCAATTGATCGTCTTCGCTAAAATCCGTGCGGTGGATGTTTTTCCAACTCCACGTGATCCGCAGAACAAAAATGCTTGCGCCAAATGATCACTTTTGATCGCGTTTTTCAAGGTTGACGTAATGGACATCTGTCCGACAACGGTGTCAAATGTTTGGGGTCTATATTTTCGCGCGGATACGACAAAATCGCTCATAGATACAAATATAACGGAATTTCAAACGCTGCTGTTGCGATGTTAATAACTCGGTTCGACTATGGAAAATTACTTTCTTGGTAAAATCGTGACTAGTGCACCGTTGGAGGGTGTCCACAAGTTGATTCCTTCGGGCATCATAAAGCGATCTTCCTCTGTCAATTCTGCCACATCGTCCACATTCTCATACAAAACGGTGCGCACTTCAATTTTGGTTTGATCCACAAAAATCCAGTTCACCTGATTGACAGCCTCGGCATTGCGGGTCCAGCATTTTAAATCATCCGCCACGCGAAGTGGAGCGCCCCAACACCCTTCACCTGCGTAGACAATTCCAGTGGAGTCGTTGCGGATAAATCCTTCCTCTGATCCAAAGCCGGTTTCCTGAACAATCGGCCAGGTGATTTTGCAGGTATGTGAATCATTTTCCAAGCACAAGCGTACATTTTTGTACTTTTCAAAAAGCGGAACAAAATTCCGGTATTGGGTGTTCATTTCCTTCTTGTGTGCGACGTGCGCGCGTACAGGTCGATGGTATTGTGGAATTTGCCACTCAAAATGCGCATGAGCTTTGAGCGAATTGCGGAGAAACATTTTCTGCCGACCAAACTTTACAATTTCTGAATTGAGCGAGATAATGTTGAGCAAGGTACCTCCAAATTGAACATCGTAATAGATTCGCTTGTGTGGCACATCAAATAACTGAAGGATGGAACGATTGCTAAGTTCATGGTTTCCACGGGTCACAACCATAGGCGTTACGCGACCATCAGATGCGATGCTGTGTTCCCAATCATCGAACCATTCCAACCATTGTTTGGGCGTATCCAATCCTGTGAAATCACCGTTGAACAAAACAGCATGCGCTTTCACTTTCGTAACCAGTTTGTTTCCTTTTCTTCTCACTTCGGAAAGATCCCGCGAATCGCCTCCCGCTATAAACGAAATTCGTTCGGTTGGAACACCCGGTGCGGTAGAGAAATAGTAAATTCTTGAATAACCCTCAGAATCCTTAACCGAGAAATAATAGCGTGTATTGGGACGTAAATTTCGCAACTCAACAAAATGCGTATGCATCGACTTTGCGTTGTTGGACCGCACGACATTTGCCGAATCCGAAAAGTTGAGATCAGCAGGTTGAATGGTGTCGAACAACAACACAGGTCGTTCACCGCCAAGTTGGTTCCAAGCAATCGTCGCTTCAGTTGACGCATCGGAATTGAAAAGTACACGCACATAATTGATCGACGCAAGCGAACACGCTGAAATCCCACTAAACACGAAACAAGCTAATAAACGAAGCATACAGTAATTTTACGAATCAAAGATAATGCATTCAAATTGCTTTGGAGAATTCCTATTTTTTTTTGTATCCTGAAACCTTGTGTGACCAAAAACGAATAATTATGAAAAAGAAAATACTTGCTTATGCTGCCATAGGTGTGTTAATGGCGTCCTGTTCGGCTTCTTCGGAAGACTATACAGTAGCTGCCAAAGAACTGTGTTCGTGCATAAAAGAAAATGGAAATGAGGGCGCTGATGATCCGATGATCAAAGTGAATTTGGGCTTATGTCTATTGGACGCTGGAGTGGATTTGAAAGATCCTCAAATGTCCAAAGCTGTTGAAGCATCGGCGTGCTCCGAAATAAAAGCTGGATTCGATGAGTACGTGAAAAGTATGTAATGGACCAAAGTCTCTAGTTCTTGAGCCGTTTATCCAAAAAATCACAGGCAATCTTCGCGCTATTCAAGGCTAGTGGGATTCCACCTCCAGGATGGACAGTGACACCCACAAAAAATAAATTCGTGAATTCTTTGCTGAAATTGGGCTGCCGCTGAAATGCCGCATAGCGATTGTTTGACGCGTTCCCATAAATGGATCCCTGCTTACCGTGGTAGCGCTCCTCAATGGTTCGTGGATCCATAACCGCTTCTACTTCGATCAAGCTTTCGAGATCAACCTTCAATGCACGGTTCAGTTTAGCCATCATTTGTTTGCGCAAGCGGGCAATTTCCACATCCCAATCCTGCCCAACATCTACTGGTGAATTGATCATTACAAACCAGTTTTCGCAACCTTCGGGTGCATCGTTTTTCACATATTTGGATGTAATGTTCACATAAATCGTAGGGTCATCAACGGCAATTTTCCGCTCAAAAATTCCATCATATTCCGATTCGTAATCATCCGAAAAGAAAATATTGTGCAAGGTCAACTCTGGAAACGATTGTTTGATTCCCCAATAAAATACAACAGCAGAACTCGATTTTTCTTGACGAATTGTTTTTTCAGGTTTCGGCGAACCTTTGAGGAGACGATCGTAGGTAAAACTCACGTCCATGTTGCTTACAACAGCATCCGAAGCATAGTTCCCTTTCGCAGTTTTAATTCCAGTCACGGTTTTTCCATCCACGAGAATTTGTTCAACGTATTCATTAAAATGAAATTGAACACCGTGTTTTTGTGCCAAGCCAAAAAGTGCATCTGTAATTTGCACCATGCCATTTTTCGGAAGATACGGCGTTTGATTGATTTCCAAATGTCCAATCATATTCAGCATCGCGGGCGCTTTGTAGGCATGACTTCCATTGTAACTCGCGAAACGATCAAACAATTGCACCGTTCTAGGATTGCGAAATGTACGCGCATTCTCTTCGTGCATGGTCGAGAACAGTTTATACTTTGGTAAACGTCCTAGCGCGCGAAAAAATGCTTTTCCGGTGTAGTTCTTCCACGAATGCAGCGATGCCTCTATAAACATCGGCGCAATTACTTCGTAATTTTTTCGGGCTTTAATAAGATAGTTATCAAGCACTTGCCTGTCCTCCCCAAATTGTTTTGCGATCTCATCAATGATTTCTTCGCGCACATTACTCAAGCTCAAGCGTTGACCGTCGTTGAAAAAATAATTAAATGAAGTGGTGAGCGGCACCAGTTCAAATTCCGAAAAATCTTCACCACAAGCGTCGTAGATTTCCTTTAAATAGGTCGGACCTGTAAAAACAGAAGGGCCTTTGTCGAATCGATAGTTTCCAATGGTTTCACTATTGATTTTTCCACCTGGAAAATCGTTTGACTCAAAGACATGTACTTCATATCCCATTTTAGCCAAACGCACAGAGGCAGCCAATCCAGCTACCCCTGAACCAATAACACTGATTTTTTTCTGCTTCAATTAATCAATGATTTGAATCGACTCAATCAAATCTCCTTCTCGAATATCATCCACGACATCAATCCCACTTGTTACTTTTCCAAAACAGGTATGTCCACCGTCTAAATGAGCCGTATTGTTTCGTGAATGGCACACAAAAAATTGCGATCCTCCTGTATTTCTCCCAGCGTGCGCCATCGAAAGTACACCACGGTCATGATATTGGTTTCCACCTGATGTTTCACAATCAATTTTGTAACCTGGACCACCTGTTCCTGCCATTCCTGGAGCACCGTCTCGTGAATTTGGGCATCCACCTTGGATAACGAAATCTGGCAATACACGGTGAAATTTCAATCCATCGTAGAACCCATCTTTTGCCAATTTCACAAAGTTTGCTACGGTTTTTGGTGTGTCCTCCGTGTACAATTCTGCGGTCATTTCACCTTTACTTGTCTTGATTATTGCTTGCATAGCGATTCAATTTTTTCACAAAGATACGTTCTAGCATTGTTTTTTGCGCCATTTTGATTGGCTTCCTTAACTTTGCATATGCAAGTCACACAAATCAAACTAGAAGAGGCAGGATTTTTTTCGGAACAACATGTTCGAATGGTCTGCCGTCCTGCGGAAATTGAGCCCTACGTTCAACGATTGTTTACCAAAACAATGTTCAAGCATCAGATGGAAGCGAAGTCGTTTGCGTTTGCTGAACAGTCCAGAAAAATACTCGTGAGTGCACTCCAACAACAATATGCAC
>JBFYPU010000013.1:0-3326 GCA_041303175.1 Crocinitomicaceae bacterium
AACCTAAAATATTGTGTGTTTCGCCCAAACCATTCAAATCTTTCACCCGAGTGAGGTATTTGATGGCTTCCTGAGCGTTTCGTGTGGCGTCGGCATATTGTCTCCTATTCAGTTGAACCTGCGCAAGATTGGTTAACGCCAATGCCATTTGTCGGAAATCGTGGATTTGTTGCGCATAACTGAACGACTGCTTAAAGTAAAATTCAGCATCATCAAGATTCAAAATTAGTGTTTGCGATTGCCCAATTTCACGGGAAAACTTCGCCATGAGATAGACGTTTTGCACTTCCTCAGCGAGTTGCAGACTGATCAAATTCTTGGCAACACTCAACTCCACTTGACCAAAGAAATCATAAATCTCAGCTTGGATATTAAAGGCCTCGGCTAGCACTGCTTTATTTCCACTTCTTCGCCCATATTGAATGGCTACACCCACATAATACAGCGCCGAATCTTTAGCGTTTTCCTGCATGAAATTCAATGCAATGTATGAATTTACCTCTGCGAGCTTGTTGGTGCTTCGATTCGACTTAGCAATTTTTAATGCCATTTTTAGGTAAAAATCAGCCGTTGTCGTTTCCAGAAGACCGCTGTGATAATAGCCCAAATGTCGGTATACTTTAAAGCGTACGTCATCCGAATTCAACTTGTTCAAAAAGGGTTGACAGGCTAATATTTTTCGCGAATATTCCTGATTATTCCCTTGAATCCGAGCGACCTGCGCACTAAAAAACAGCGCATTGAAACGAATGGAATCCGGAAAATTCCGACTCTCCTTCAAAATTACGGATTGAATCGAATCGGCCAAATAAATGTTGTGTTGCGCATAATGTTCGCCCAATGCCATCATTCGCATGAATTTTTGCGTTGGGTCTTTCTCTGATTTATACGATTTGATCAACTGTTTTTCCCGCGATTGTTGTGCATGCACGAGTGTCCCCAGCGAAACCATCAGCAGGAGGCAAATCGTGCGGGCGTTTCGTAGAGATGTATACAATCGATTATGGTGTTGAAATTGAATCACGCAGGCTAAAAATACAAACTTTACGCTTCGAACACGCTCAATCCTCGCATTTCTTTCCGAATGGTATCGCGACAATTCCTTATCTTTGCACCTTCAGTTTTTCATACAGCAACATGGAGTATAATTTTCGAGAGATAGAACCAAAATGGAGAGAATTTTGGGCGACGCATAAAACCTTCGCGGCGCACGATCATTCCGACTTGCCAAAATACTACGTATTGGACATGTTTCCTTATCCTTCTGGTGCTGGATTGCATGTTGGTCATCCACTTGGCTACATCGCTTCGGATATTTTTGCGCGCTACAAACGTTCGCAAGGATACAACGTGTTGCACCCAATGGGATACGATTCGTTCGGACTTCCAGCGGAACAATATGCGATTCAAACGGGACAGCATCCACGGATTACGACAGAGGAAAATGTGGCTCGATACCGAGATCAACTGGATAAAATAGGCTTTTCATTTGATTGGGACCGCGAAGTCCGAACCTCATCGCCCGATTATTACAAATGGACTCAGTGGATTTTCAAGCAATTGTTCAATGCCTACTACGATGAAAATCAAGACAAAGCCGTTGCGATTTCTGAACTGGTTGCTGAATTTGAAGCAAAGGGTAATGCCAATGTAAAAGCTACTACCGATTACGAAGGCACGTTCACCGCTGAAGAATGGAGATCGTATTCCGAAGCAGAAAAAGAGGCGCGTTTGCAAGAATACCGTTTGGCATTTTTGGCAGATTCGTGGGTGAATTGGTGTCCAGCGCTGGGAACAGTCTTGGCAAATGATGAAATCGTGAACGGAAAATCGGAGCGAGGAAATCACCCCGTTGAGCAAAAACGCATGCGTCAATGGTCAATGAGAATTAAAGCGTATGCCGAGCGCTTGTTGACGGGATTGGAAAACTTGGATTGGACGGATTCCATCAAAGACATTCAGCGCAACTGGATTGGAAAATCGCAAGGAGCATCCGTTGAATTTGCAGTAGAAAATTCTGACAAGAAAATCGAAGTGTTCACTACGCGTCCCGACACTATTTTTGGTGTTTCGTTCATGGTCCTCGCTCCAGAACATCCATTTGTAGCGGAAATCACAACAGACGCATGCCGCCAAGCGGTTGGAAATTACATCACCAACGCATCCTTGAAATCGGAACGCGATCGACAAGCAGATGTGAAAAATATTTCTGGAGAATTCACTGGCGCGTATGCCATTCACCCATTTTCAGGACAAAAAATCCAAGTTTGGATTGGTGATTATGTCCTGGCTTCTTACGGAACAGGTGCTGTGATGGCCGTTCCTTGTGGCGACCAACGCGATTGGGACTTCGCCAAACATTTTGGAATTGAAATCATCAATATTTTTGAGGGAATTGACGTTTCCGAAGCAGCATATACCGAAAAAGAAGGAACGATTACAGATTCTGATTTTCTCTCTGGACTGCCGGTGAAAAAGGCGATGATCGCAGCAATTGAAGCGATTGAAGCACGTGGAATTGGCAAAGGAAAAACGAATTACCGCTTAAGAGACGCTGTTTTCTCGCGCCAACGCTATTGGGGTGAACCTTTCCCTGTATATTTCAAAAATGATCTTCCTTACTTGGTGGATGACTCGCATTTGCCTGTCACATTGCCTGATGTAGATAAATATTTGCCAACCGAAGTCGGTGAGCCGCCCCTCGCGCGCGCAACCAAAGAAGCTTGGGGTAAAAATTTCCAAGGCGACCGTATGGACTACAACACGATGCCGGGTTGGGCAGGTAGTTCGTGGTATTTCTTGCGCTACATGGATCCGCACAACGAAAACGAATTCGCATCGAAGGAAAAAATTGAGTACTGGAAAAACGTCGATTTATACATCGGTGGATCAGAACACGCGACGGGACACTTGCTCTATGCGCGTTTTTGGACGAAGTTTTTGTACGATTTGGGCTACTTGCCATTTGAGGAACCGTTCCAGAAGATGATCAATCAGGGGATGATTTTGGGGAGGAGTAGTTTTGTGTATCGAGTAGCCCCATTATTTGTTTGGGGAAGTGATTCCGAGACATCTAAGGCTGATATGCCGATTATCTTTGTATCCAAGACAATTAACGACAAACTTGCTAATAAAGAATTCTCATTCGAAGAAATAAAATCTCTTGAAGCAAGGTGTGTTGAAGTTTTTAAAAAATTAAATCAAAACGTTGAATTCCTCGAATTTGAGTCCTTAAAATTTCAATCTATCCACGTTGACATATCCTTAGTGGAAAACGACATTTTGAAGAAAGAAGCCTTCAAAAAATCGCGACCAGAATACGCCAA
>JBFYPU010000014.1:0-4870 GCA_041303175.1 Crocinitomicaceae bacterium
GAGTACTGCTTTTTCGGGAGTGTCGATGTCGCCATTGCCAAATACGGGAATGTGCATGCGCGAATTTTCTTTGACCTTTGCGATGAGTGACCAATCTGCGACACCTTTGTACATTTGCTTGCGCGTTCGCCCGTGAATGGAAATTCCTTCGATGCCTACATCTTGTAAGCGTTCAGCTACTTCAACGATGTATTTCGTGTCGTCGTCCCAACCCAAGCGCGTTTTCACCGTTACTGGCAATTTGGTGGATTTCACAATTTCCGCGGTCATTCGCACCATTTTCGGAATGTCTTGTAAAATTCCAGCGCCGGCGCCTTTGCACGCCACTTTTTTGACCGGACATCCATAATTGATGTCAATAATATCTGGGTTTGTGCGCTCCGTGATTTCGGTTGCCAACTTCATGCTTTCGATGTCGTAGCCAAAAATTTGAATTCCAACGGGTCGTTCGTATTCGTATATGTCTAGTTTGGCGACACTTTTTGCGGCATCACGAATCAATCCTTCCGAGGAAATGAATTCGGTGTACATCAAATCGGCACCGTGTTTTTTGCACAATGCGCGAAAGGGTGGATCGCTCACGTCCTCCATTGGGGCGAGAAGTAAGGGGAAATCTCCCAAGTCGATGTCTCTAATTTTTGCCATGTGGGTGCAAAGATACGGTGTTTGAATGGAATTGGAAAGGGAAGTTGTATTTCTCGGGTTTTCTTCCACTAGGTAGTTTTCGACGGTCTTTTGGACGATAGCATGGAGACAGATAAAGCGGCAAAAAAAAGGACAATCAATTCGATCGTCCTCTTTTATTTTTTTATGGATTGATGTGATTACTCCGCTAAAACAATGACTTTATTGTTTAGCATTTCCATCACGCCTCCTTTAATTGCGATACGAATCACTTTTTGGTCGTTTGCATCTTTGGTGACAAGTTCACTTGTTTTTTCCGTAACAATAAAGTTGTCGGTCAAATTCAATTTCACTTCTCCTTTTACCAAGGCCGAGATAATCGGTGCGTGATTCGACAATACCTGAAACGAGCCGTCCAATCCAGGAAACTGAACTGCTTCAGCTTCGCCTTCAAAGATTTTCATTTCTGGTGTTATGATCTCTACTTGCATCTGTTCTTAATTAAGCGTTCTCAGCAATCATTTTTTCTCCGGCAGCAACAACATCTTCGATACCGCCTTTCAAGTTGAATGCAGCCTCAGGATATTTATCGTACTCACCGTCCAAAATTGCGTTGAATGCTTTGATGGTATCTTGAATATCAACCAATACACCTGGAAGACCTGTAAATTGCTCCGCTACGTGGAAAGGTTGAGACAAGAAACGTTGTACACGTCGCGCTCTGTGAACGACTGTTTTATCTTCCTCAGACAACTCGTCCATCCCAAGGATCGCAATGATGTCTTGTAATTCTTTGTATCGTTGCAACGTAATTTTTACACGTTGTGCGCACTCGTAGTGCTCTTCACCCACGATCTCTGGTGTAAGAATTCGCGACGTAGAATCCAATGGATCCACCGCTGGATAAATTCCAAGCTCAGCAATTTTACGTGACAATACCGTTGTTGCATCCAAGTGAGCAAATGTGTTTGCTGGTGCTGGATCGGTAAGGTCATCCGCAGGTACGTAAACCGCTTGTACAGAGGTAATCGAACCATTTTTTGTTGAAGTGATGCGCTCTTGCATTTGTCCCATCTCTGTAGCCAACGTTGGTTGGTAACCTACCGCAGAAGGCATACGTCCAAGAAGTGCCGATACTTCAGATCCCGCTTGAGTGAATCGGAAAATGTTATCAACGAAGAAAAGAATGTCTTTTCCTTGTCCATCTCCTTCACCATCACGGTAATATTCAGCCATTGTCAAACCAGACAACGCAACACGCGCACGTGCTCCTGGAGGCTCATTCATTTGACCGAAAACGAATGTCGCTTTCGATTCTTTCAATTCATTTTTATCTACTTTCGAAAGGTCCCAACCTCCTTCTTCCATTGAATGAAGGAAGGCATCACCGTAACGAATAATGCCTGATTCAAGCATCTCACGAAGAAGGTCATTCCCCTCACGTGTACGCTCACCCACACCAGCAAATACGGAAAGTCCAGAATATGCTTTTGCGATGTTGTTGATCAACTCTTGGATCAATACTGTTTTTCCAACTCCTGCTCCACCGAACAAACCAATTTTACCTCCTTTTGCGTATGGCTCGATAAGGTCAATTACTTTAATTCCTGTGAAAAGTACTTCTGTTGCTGTTGATAAATCTTCAAATCGAGGTGCTTCACGGTGAATTGGATTTCCGTTTGAGTTATCCAAATCTCCAAGTCCATCAATTGCTTCACCAACCACGTTGAACAAACGTCCTTTGATTTCGTCACCTATTGGCATTTTGATTGCAGAACCTGTTGAAATCACTTCCATTCCACGCATGAATCCATCTGTTGAATCCATCGATACTGTTCGAACTGAATTTTCTCCAACGTGCGATTGTACTTCTAACACAACGCGTGTTCCGTCTTGTTTACGTACCTCCAAGGCATCATAGATGTTAGGAAGTTCCATTCCTTTCGCGAAGTTTACATCTACTACAGGTCCAATTACCTGTGAAACTTTTCCTTTAATATTCGACATTCTGGCGTCTATTTATTGTAATTAAAGCATTCTGTTTTCCTCTATTGAGCCTTGATTTGAAACGAATTTCGCCACAATTCTCTCTGGAATTTCGGTGCAAATATACGGGTTTTATTATAGAAACAAGGGGATTGAATAGAAAAAATTGGATTAGTTTGTTCGGTTTCGAGTGGTTGAGCCAGACTGCTTCGCCGAGGGTTCAATTAGGACACGAAAAAGGTTTTAAAAAAAGCAGATTTGGCGCCTTAATGGTCTGCGCGCTTTAGTTTGTCAGCAAAATAGCGGATTTCACAGTGTCCTGACTGTTAGCAAGCTAGACGTCCTGCCTCGTTCATCGAACGCTTTTTGCCAGCCAAAGCTATCACGCTCCGCCCTGGCGTAAAAAAAAGTATCGCAGTATCAATCGTTTTCAGCACCAACAAATTTCACGTTTTTGTAAATCAGGAATTTCACCGGGAAATAGCTGAAACAGATGCTCAAAAGTGTAACGAGACCAATGATCATGACGCCATCAACTGCAGAAAGTGCAATTGGAAAGGCTTCTCCAGCCGAGTTGGGCATTGTGAGCAAGGAAAATTGCAATTGCACGAAACAAATCAAGTAACCGAAAAACGCACCATATAAAATTCCTTTGCCCGAAATCAGCAGTCCTTCAAAAAAGAAGATATTGAAAATGAATTTTTTGTTGGCTCCATAGCTTTGCATGGTTGCGATGTTGTCCAATTTTTCAACAAACAGCATAGTGAGGGATGCCACTAGGTTGAACGCTGCCAAAATAAAAATGAACAAGAGTATAAATAGGACAATCAATTTTTCGGAGCGACTCGTTTTGTAGATCAGTTCGTTTTTTTCAAAATTGGTTTTCACTACAAAATCATTGCCCGCAAATTTCTTGATTTCATCGCGCACCGATTCATTGTTATAGTTTGGATCTACGTCAACGTATACCGCGGAAATATGGTCATCGTATTCCATCAATTCTTTCGCGAAAGAGAGCGGCACAATGAAATTTTCGGAATTCACTTCTCGGTTAAAATTCATTCTTCCTGAAACGCGAATCGTATTCGTTTTAAACGGATTTTTCCCAAAACCGATGTTAATTTTTCGTTTTGGAACGTAGCAAATAATGGATTCGTAACCCACATTTTCGGGAATATAGCCATTGAGTTTATCGAGAAGCCCAGCACCAATCACGCCATAATCTACATCGTATTTGTTAAGAATTGCTTTGCCGTCAATGATGTGCGACGACATGTTCGTAATGGCCAAAAACGAGGAGTCCACACCAATCAGCTTCGCGTTCACCCATTTTTTCTCGTGCTTCAAAATCACCACTTCCTCTACGGCACGCGAATAATTGTAGACGCCATCAATCGCTTTCATTTTTCCGAAATTCAGTTGGCGTTCATTGAAGGTTTTTCCGATTTTCGGACGAATCGTGATGTCTGTATCAAATTCCGAATACAATTCTTCGATCATCTTCTCGATTCCATTGAATGCCGAAAGCAAAATAATAAGTGCCGCCGTGATCACCGCAATGCCCACAACAGAAATCCGTGTAATCAAGTTGATCACGTTTTTCTTTCGTTTTGAGGAAAGGTATCGGCGCGCTATGTAGAAGGGGACGTTGATGGTTTTGGATTATTAGATTGTTCGATTATTAGATTGTTGGATTTTTAGATCACCGATGGCTGAGCGACGAAGGTTGAGCGCAGTCGAAGCCAGAAGTCGGAGGTGTTCGGTTATTGGATTATTGGACAGTTCGATTGTTAGACTGAGCGGAGTCAAAGTCTACCCTTTTTTTAATAGTTCATCAATTTCCAAAGCATAATCCAATGAATCATCGATGTGGAACGTCAAACCAGGGATTTTTTTCATGTTGCTTAGTCTTTTCCCAACTTCACCGCGAATTTTTGAAGCGTTGAGTTGCACATTTGCGAGTACTTCCTTTTTATCTGGTCCCGCGAAAATACTCATGTACACGCGCGCGAGAGACAAATCTGGTGTGACGCGAACCGTTGTCACCGTCACCATTGCGCCAAGGCAAATTTCACGTGCATTCCGTTGAAAATACGTGGATAATTCTTCTCGAATCACTTCTTCAATTCTACTTTGTCTAACTGTACCCATACCGCAAAAATAGTGAATTGATTCCGTCGGTATGATTTCAGGGAAAACAAAAACTTATCTTTGTGCCCAATGAAAGGTATCAAAGAAATACTTCGGTATACATTTAAGT
>JBFYPU010000015.1:0-4298 GCA_041303175.1 Crocinitomicaceae bacterium
GATTGTAGAGGGTAGCATCGGGATTGCCCTGTTGATTCCACGCTATCGTAAGCTCGGAGCACTCGGATTTTTTCTACTCATGCTTGCTTTTCTGCCCATTCACATTTGGGATTGGATGAAAAATGTTCCCGCTGTTGGATCAAAAACCGCCGCGATTGTGCGATTGGTTGTTCAAGTTGTGCTGATTTATGGCGGATGGTGGCTGTATCGGAAGGTGGGGAAACCATCTCGACGTTAATGTTGCACGACAAATCGTTGAGAGAGAAATTCACCGTTGATTGCATAGCGCACCAAATAGGTTCCTTCGCTTAATGCTGACGTGTTGATTGAGGTCTCTATACCATTTGATTCCTGTTCAACAGGTATTTCTCTTCCGCTGAGATCGAAGACACGGAGGTTTTGAGCGTCTATCGCTGGAACGATTAGTATTTCGTTTGCTGGGTTTGGGTAGATAACATTTGCATTTTGATCGACAATTTCAGTGAATAATGTGGGATTTTGGAGATCGTATTTGGCGATTGAATTGCCAATAACATATGCATTTTTAGTTGCTTCGGTAAAATTAAAATCAATCGTTCCGTATTGGTTCGAGCCTAGAAATAATGCTCCATCGTTGAATGCAAGAGTATTCACTTCAATACCACCATTACCTGTGAGTGCATAAATACCCGTGAAGACACCTTCAGAATTGAGACGGGTTACAACTGAACCTGTCGAATGTACCGAACCAAAGTTGTTCATGTTGGACTGATTGACACTGCACGATCCTGAGGCAGTTAGCGCCAAATAGATGTTATCCTGCTCATCTACTGCAAAATCCCCGAACGAATAACATGTGGAAAAAGCTCCTGTTCCTTGAGCATTCACAGTTTTTATCCACTCAACTTCAACACCATCAAATTTAACAATAGCAGTATTACTAAGATATTGATAGTTGGTTATCCCTTCGTTATTTCCAGGAATAAACAGGTCAGTTCCGTTTAGCTGAAATTTGAGTGAATCGGCATAAGCTGTTATGAGTGCGAATTTGTTATTCTCCAATTCAAGGAGTGAATAAGATCTATCGTCGAACTCTCCACCGAAGTGAATATTCTCGATCTCGTTTCCTGAAAGATCAGCTATTCCATATAAAACATCCACAGATCCATTCGAAATTTTCTGAAAACTAGAATCAATAAAATTCGCTTGCAGAGTATCGGTAAAATAACATACATAGTGTAAAAGACCATTTTGTGAAATTTCAAAATCGAAGATCCCACAGTCATCACCAGCATTCATTGAAATTAGAGGGTCAAATTGAAAATTGTCATCCACCTTGGCAATGAAACCACCAGAACCATTTGGTGCATACTGAAATAGTGGAGTTCCTTCAGGATTTAGGTCAACCGAATCTTGAAATTTACCTGAAATCCAAAGCTGATTGTTTTCATCAAAGTCAAAATCGTATATCGCATCCGACCCAATACCTCCAATCGTTTTACCTTGAACATAATCACCAGAGCTTGTGAGTCTTACTGCGAATCCGTCAAATCCACCGTTCGAATAACGCAAATCAATGCCAGCACCAGGATCGAGATCAATGGAGTCTCCAAAAGAACCGCTAACGATAATATCTTCATTCGGCAACTCTTTCAACTTATATCCAAAATCGTAATCAGGACCTCCTAGTTGTTTTGCCCAGATCAATTTTCCGTATTTGTTCAACTTAATGATTGCTAGATCGGAACCACCGTTTGTCGTAAATTCCAATTCTGCCCACATCGGATTTACATCGATTGAACCATAAAATGAAGTTATAATATAGATGTTACCACTATCGGAAACCTCAATATCGCTGAGTGGTCCAACTCCGTCGTTATTCCCGTACCTTGGAAATCCAGAAATCCAATCTATCTCAGGAGTTTGCGAATAAACCAATGAATTCACAGTAAGCAATAAAAGAAGTATTAGCTGTCTCATACACACAGAGATAAAAAGAAAATGCCCACTAACAAAGCTAGTAGGCATTCTATTGATTCTATGGCAGATATGGCTGCCTAGTGTGTGTTATTTTACAAAATTCACAATCGTTTTTTCGATGATTGCGATGCATTCGCGAAGTTGTTCTTCGGTCATCACCAACGGTGGCGCGAATCGAATGATGTTTCCGTGGGTTGGTTTGGCAAGTAAGCCGTTATTTTTCATCGCCACGCACAAATTCCAAGCGGTTTTGCTTTCTTCTGTGTCGTTTACGATGATGGCGTTCAACAATCCTTTTCCACGAACTTTGACAACAAGATCTGTACTTTCAATGATTCGGTTCATTTCTGCACGGAAGATTTTTCCGAGGTATTCTGCGTTTTCCGCCAAATTTTCATCGCGCACCACTTCCAATGCTGCAATGGCAACTTTCGCTGCAATGGGATTTCCACCAAATGTTGAACCGTGTTGACCGGGTTTGATGACCATCATTACGTCATTGTTTGCCAAGACCGCCGAAACGGGATAAACACCACCCGAAATTGCTTTTCCAAGGATCAAAATGTCTGGCTGAACATAGGTTTGAGGATCTTTTTTGCAGGTATTCCCACACGAACAGTCACCACAAACCGCCAACAAGGAGCCTGTTCGCGCGATGCCTGTTTGCACCTCATCCGCGATGAACAACGCACCAGCAGAAGCACACAGTTCTTTCGCCTTCGCTAAATAGTCCGCGTCTGGAACATAGACTCCAGCTTCGCCCTGAATGGGTTCCACCAAAAATCCAGCAACGTTATCTAGTTTCAATGCAGCTTCAAGAGCCGCGGTATCGTTGTAAGGAATGCGAATAAATCCGGGCGTGTAGGGTCCGAAATTTTTGTTTGCATCTGGATCGCTTGAGAAGGAAATAATGGTGGTTGTGCGTCCATGGAAATTTCCGTCACAGACAATGATTTGCGCTGCGTTTTCAGGAATTCCCTTTTTCTCGTACGCCCATTTGCGGCAAAGCTTAATGGCAGTTTCCACCGCTTCCGCACCTGTATTCATTGGCAAGACTTTGTCGAAACCAAAATACTCCGTGACAAATTTCTCGTAAGGCCCCAAGGCATCGTTGTAGAACGCGCGGGATGTGAGGGTCAATGTTTTCGCTTGTTCGATCATCGCACCAATAATTTTTGGATGGCAATGACCTTGGTTTACAGCCGAATAAGCCGAAAGAAAATCGTAATAGCGTTTTCCTTCCACGTCCCACACATAAACCCCTTCGCCACGCGACAACACCACTTCCAACGGATGATAGTTGTGCGCACCATATTGATCTTCTAGTTGAATTAAATCCTCTGAAACCATTTTTTCAAGTGTCGTGTTCATTTTTTAATCGTTTGAACTGAGTCGTTCATCCCGGAGAACTGTTATCCTTTCCTCTTTCTTGGAGAGAAATCATCCTTAGGTGACAAAATAGTGTCGATGAACAAAATTAACAGTTTAAGTCCGAAACTTCAAAAAAAAGGAGCCCAATTCGGAACTCCTTATTCGATTGATTGAATGAATTACTTAATCTTGGCGATACCGAACTTGTTTAGTTTGCGGTAAATCCCCCAGATAATAAACTCAGAATTACTCAACGCGTAGGTTACTTGTGGTACAAGGTATGTCTCTGTATCCCCTGATTCGGCCATCGCACTTTTCGTGAACGTTCCTTCTGGCGCGATCGTCACCAAATACGGAATGCTCTTTTTTGGATTCACCATTGGTTTAGAAAGATCATCTTCCCCATCGCCTTCATTTTTAAAATGGTCATTGAATACAATATAAATGTTATCATTATTCATCGACGACGCATAGGACCAGTATTTAGCGCGATTGTCTGGTAATTCAATAGAGATAAACATACTAATTCCTGTAGTCACAGATAAACCAATAGACGACGTTCCACTAACTTGATTTTTCTTAATCGCATCCGCAGTCAAGAGATTTCCATCCTTGTCCAATTTAAAATAGAGTATGTTGCCATAGTTTGTAGTCGTTGTTTTCTGACCTTTATCGACGGTAACTGTCTCTAAAAAGTATTCAGAAATTACGGTAAATGTTCCGTCTTCGTGTATGAAAATCTCGTCCATAGTATATGGAGCAGGGACTTTCAATTCTTTCCCTTTCTCAGCAGCGTTTTCCACTTTTTTTCCGCTGTAAATATTGAGAAGAAACTCATCTCCAAATTCATTGAACTTGATTGCTTGTTGTTGAATATCAGCATCTAATGTTGCCATGAACAAACCACTGTAACCCGCCACGTACGTTTTTCCTTTACTGTTATTCATATAGTATCCAACGACATACGT
>JBFYPU010000016.1:0-10933 GCA_041303175.1 Crocinitomicaceae bacterium
GGTGCACCGCATTTGCAAAGCCGATAAGGTGACTGTCATTCCGCTGGGTTTTGATTTGATTCCTTTTCACGAAAAACGCTTGACCGAAAGAGACGCTGTTCGCGCGAATTATAGGTTGGCAGAGAAGGACATCGCGATTGCCATTGTCGGACGGATTGCAGCCATCAAAGACCACGATTTTTTCTTGGATGTACTTGAACGCGTGCTTGCTCAAACAACACAGTCGCTAAAAGTGTTCATTGTTGGGGATGGACCAGAACGCGCTTCAGTTCAAGACCGGGTCGAAAAAATCAATGGACAGTATCCGAATACGATTTTTATGACCTCCTGGATTCATGATATTGGAACATTTAATGCGGGTATGGATATTGTGTGTTTAACATCAAAAAATGAAGGGACTCCAGTGAGTTTAATTGAAGCGCAAGCAGCCAATATCCCGGTAATTACAACGGATGTGGGTGGGGTTCGAGACATTATCGACGTGGATAATTCAGGCTTTGTGATTCCGAAGGGTAACTTCGAATTATATGCCCAACGACTACTTGAATTGTGCGAAAATGAAAAAATACGTGCGGAAATGTCACAAAATGGTTGGAACTTCGTACACGATAAATTCCATTATACTACATTGGTGAAAAATATGGATCGGTACTACCGTGAATTATTAAAAAACAAGTTTGAATGAAGGGCATAAAAGGATTGTTTGGTGTGATTGTGTTTGTAGGACTTCTGACTAGTTGTGGCGTGAATAGTAATGTCATGTTCAAAGAAGCAAAGGATGCAGCACCTCAGGATTCCATTCCGCTCAAGCCCTTCGAAGAATATAGAATTTCAGAAGACGATAAGTTCGCATTTTCGCTCACCACCCAAAATGGCAAGCGGATCATAGAAGACATGTCTGGCATTTCAGAATTTGGCAGACAAGGGGAGACTGCGATGGAGTACCTTGTTCGGAAAGATGGAACCACAGAATTACCCATTATTGGTGAAGTGTTCGCTCTAGGATTAACGATTTCAGAATTTGAAGACACTTTAGAGTTGAAGTACGCAAAACTTTACCAAGAGCCCTTTGTGCAATTGCGCGTCACCAACCAGCGGGTGATTGTCTTTCCTGGTAACGGTTCGGATGCCAAAGTTATTCCACTTGTCAATTCAAATACAACGCTCATGGAAGCCTTGGCGCAAGCTGGAGGGATAACGGATCGTGGAAAGGCGAGTGCCATCAAATTAATGCGAAGGGTTAATGGGGAACGAGTTATTTACACGTTGGATTTATCAACCGTCGAAGGGCTGCAATATGTCGACATGGTGGTGCAGGCCAATGACTATATTTACGTGGAACCAACGCCTGAATTGTCCAAAGAAATTGCTGAGGATATCGTGCCAATTGTTTCACTTCTTTCCAGTGCAATATTAATATTTACAGCAATTAGCGTTCTAAAATAAAGTGGGTAATCAAGGGATAATCATAAACAAATCATACGATCCGCTCATTCTGAAGACCGTTTTAAGACGCTACTGGTGGTGGGCTGCCATCCTAGTGATTGCGTTTGGTGCCCTAGCCTATACCTATTTGCGCTACACAAAACCAACCTTCGAATCGTCGATGGTGCTCCAATTGGGAGATAAAGACAGTGCAAAAGATGTCTTAGACATCGAAAACATCAATTCAAAAGAGAATGAGATTTCAGGTATGGTGGAACTCTTACGTTCAGAATTGCTATTCGAAAGAGCCCTTAGTAAGTTGAATTTGAGTGTGAGTTTGTTTACCCGTGGACAAATTCTAACCGAGGAAAAATACCTTTCAAGTACATTCAATATTCAGCCATACGGGCTAATGGATTCATCATTGATCGGTCAAGAAATCGCGGTGAAAAGCCTAGGCAATTCGAAGGTGCTTCTCAGCTATGAGAAAAATGGTAGACAGGTATCGCTCCGTGGAAAACTCAATGAACGATTGGCTAACCAAGATTTTGATGTTGTCGTTAAAGTTTCGAATGCGGAAATATTTGAAAATGTATCACGCGAAAATGAGCAATTTTTCACCTTCAACGGTAGAGAACAATTATCGAATCGCTTGATTCAATTTCTCAGTGTTACACCAATTGACGAAGAGGCGAAAACGATAAGTATTTCATTTCGAGGACACAATGCCGTTCTTTGTCGGGACATCGTCAATGCTGTTTCGGCTGCTTTTATTGAATATGATGAGGAGCAGAAGCGCAAAAGTTCAGAAAACATAATTTCTTTCATTGATTCCCAATTGGATTCACTCTCTTCGGAAGTAAGAGTGGCAAAAGATAGTTTGATCAGCTATCAACGTCAGTCCGATTTATCCGATCCGGAAACTGCAGGATCGTCGATTATTGAAAATGTTGGAAAATTGCAAGATCAGCTATTTGAGTTGGAGGAGGAATTGAACAGTTTATTGAACTTCAAGCGAAAACTTAATGCTGCCGACAATCGCTTGGATGTCTTCAAATTGTTGCCTGAGATGCTTGGGAAATCATTTGAGCGGGCACTTGTTGGACATCTAACGGAACTTCATCAATACCTTGAGCGAAGGGAAGATTTGCTCTTTGATGTCACCAGTGAAAATTCGGAAATCGTGATTTTGACTCAGAAAATTGAATCGAAACAACGCATTATTCAACGCAGTATTGGCGCAATTGAAGAACGATTATCGACAAATATTTCTTCGCTTCGATCAAAACTGGGCCTGCTTGAAGGTGAATCAATCGAGCTTCCTGGGAAGAAAATGGAGTACAATCGTCTCAAAAACATTCAAGATCTAAATGAGAAATATTTCACGCTTCTCACAGAGAAAAAAGTACTGTACGAAATTTCCGATGCCGGTTACGCTTCCACAAATCGGGTGTTATCCAAAGCAAAAGTGAATTTAGAACCTGTTGCTCCAAGTCGAAATTTTGTATTTGCATCATTTATATTAATCGGACTTTTTATTGGTTTGGGCTTGATTTTGTTCCGCTATTTGATTTTCAATGAAATCAACAGGATTGAAGATCTCGAGCAAATTTTACCTACTGAAGCATCGATTTTGGGAGGTGTTCCGCTCTTCACACAAGCCTTAGAATATTCACAATTGGTGGTTGCCGAAGCTCCAAAATCTATGATGGCGGAATCTATGCGAAAAATTCGTACGAACCTCAATTACATTCATCCAGACTATAAAACCATCGCGATTTCTTCCTCAATTTCTGGTGAAGGAAAAACATTCATAGCACTGAATTTAGGCGGAATCATCGCCATGTCGGGCAAAAAAACAGTACTCCTTGATCTTGATTTACGAAAACCCAAGGTACACCTCGGTCTGGATGTTGACAATGGTGTTGGAATGAGTAGTTTGATCGTCAATCAAGCAACCTTGGCTGAGTGCATCCATCATTCTAAAGTTGAAAACTTGGACTTCATCACTGCTGGACCAATTCCTCCAAATCCTTCTGAGTTGCTCTTGAGTAAACGTTTTGCAGAAATTGTTGAGGAACTCAAAAAAATGTACGACGTTGTAATAATTGACAATCCGCCCGTTGGTCTGGTTTCTGATGGTATCAAAAATTTGACGGATGCCGACATTCCAATTTATGTCTTTAAATCGCATTACTCCAAACGAATTTTCGCAAATCGCTTGAAAGAATTGTTCACGATGCAACAGTTGAAGTCACTCAATGTGATTTTGAATGGTGTAAAATCCAGTAGAAGTGGTGGTTATGGATACGGCTATAGTTATGGCTATTATGACAATGGTTACACGCAAGAAGCTGAGGTGAAAAACAAAAAATGGTACAAACGCTGGTCTAGAAAAAAATGACATTTGTTACTACAGAAATAGATGGACTACTAATTTATGAACCGCGCGTTTTTCAAGACGAGCGGGGTGTCTTTTTTGAAAGTTTTAATACTCAACTGTTCAATGAGGCGGTTGGAACTGCAATCAATTTTGTGCAGGACAACCAATCTGTTTCAAAAAAAGGCGTTCTGCGTGGTTTGCATTTTCAAAATTCTCCTCATGCACAGGGAAAATTGGTGCGCGTGGCTTTTGGTAGGGTAATCGATGTTGCGGTTGATATCCGGAAAAAATCTCCGACGTATGGGAAGCATGTTGCGGTTGAACTGTCTGCACAGAACAAGAAACAATTTTGGATACCACCCGGATTTGCCCACGGTTTTGTGGCGCTCGAGGAGAACACGGTTTTTTGCTACAAATGCACAGATTACTACGCTCCTGAATGTGAGGGAAGCCTTCGTTGGAACGACGAACACCTCAATATAGATTGGAGAATTCAAGATCCGCTTGTTTCGGAAAAAGATAAAGTTGCATCAGATTTTCACACCTTCGAATCCCAGTTTGAGTGACCATTTTGACGATCAAAATATTGCAATTATTGGGCTTCGCTTTGGGTGGTATTATTTTATCCGTGGCGTGTAATATTTTGTTGCTCAATTTTTCAAAATCACTTGGGATTCGCAATAAAAATGACGTAATCGTTCGATGGAGTAGTGAATCCAAGCCCTCTCTGGGTGGTGTAAGCCTTTTTGTCGTATTCGTTTTTGCAGCCATCGCGTATTCCATCGTTTTCGGTGAAACCAATATTTTTCAGAATCATAAATATGTGGGACTCTTTTTGGCAAGTTCGATCGCCTTTTTGATGGGATTGGCGGACGATGCCTACAATACAAAGCCAAAAATTAAACTTGGTGTGCAAGTGCTGTGTGGGTTGATTTTTGTTTTTTCAGACACGACCATCTTGCTCTTCGACAATCAGTACATCGATGGAGCGATCACTGTTTTATGGGTCATCATCATCATGAATTCGTTGAATATGCTCGACAATATGGACGGCATTACAGGAACAACCGCTCTTTTCATCTTGATTTCGTGCCTGTTGAGCAGTTGGATTATGTTGGGCTTCAACATCAATGTCTGGTCGCTTTCGCTCATCAGTATGATCGGTGCTTTGTTGGGATTCCTCTCGATGAATATCTATCCTTCTAAACTCTTTATGGGGGATGCTGGTTCGCAATTTATCGGTGTTTTTGTGGCCTTTTTCGGGATCGATTTTTTGCTCAATTCTGGTACCGTTTTAGAACAACATTCATGGCTCGGGGTCTGCGTGGCAATTGTGGCTTTCACTCCAGCGGCTGTCGACACACTCACAGTGGTCATTAATCGCCTGAAAAGAGGTCAATCGCCTATGGTTGGAGGAAAAGATCACACAACGCATCATCTTGTTTATGCAGGGCTCAACGACAGAAAAGTATGGTTCCTCTTTTTGGCAATTAGCGCAGGAGCAACATTACTTTCCGTTGCTATGGTTAACCTGATTGCTCTCGATAGTGTGGTTCCCGTTGCATTTTTCTTGATCTATTTCGTTTTTGTGTTCATTCTTCTTTATCGAAATACGATTAAATACCCTCCGCCAAACAGAAAATAAGCCAAGTTTGTTACCTTCGTGATATGCGAAAATTACGAACAGCATCAGTGCTTCTTTTCATCTTAATTTTGACTCATTCTTGCGAACAAAAGGAGAGGGAATCTGCAAACATTTCTATAAGTACTCCCATCAAGGATAAACAATTGGAGACTCCGCCCTTACCTAAGGTAGTGGAATTATTTGGGGAAAAAATCCTCATTGATAACTTCGATATTCAAGAACGATTGGACAAAGAGCTGATTGTGAACACCTATTTTCACAGTTCAACGGTTCAAATCCTGAAAAAGGCGAACCGCTATTTTCCACAAATCGAAGCTATCCTAGCCGAGGAACAAGTGCACGATGACATGAAGTATTTATGTGTGATCGAGAGCGCATTGCACCAAGTCACAAGTCCGGCTGGTGCGAAAGGTTTTTGGCAGTTTATGCCAGAAGCGGGCGCTGAATATAACTTGGAAATCAGTGCAGATGTCGACGAGCGGTTTCACATAGAAAAAAGCACACGAGCAGCATGCGCCTACCTGAAAAATGCCCACCGAAATTTCGATAATTGGATCTTGGCAGCAGCGTCATACAATTGTGGAGTTAGCGGCTTGAAATCGAATTTGGAAGAACAAAATTCAAACAATTTCTTCGAATTGTATTTAAATGGTGAAACATCGCGCTACATCTTTCGGATCATGGCGCTGAAAATTATGATGGAAAATCCAAAAGGATATGGCTATGATCCCGATAAATTGGAACTCTATGCGCCAATCGAAACGCGCAAGATTGAGGTGACAAAAAGCATCTCAGATTTGACCGTTTGGGCAAAAATGAACGGGAGCAACTTGCGTATCCTCAAAGTGCTCAATCCATGGCTGATCTCCAATAAATTGACCGTCAAGGGAAAAACTTACACGATCGAATTACCGAAAAACTAATGGCGAAGGAAGAACAAGAGTACATTGAAGTATTCGGAGCGAGAGAACACAATTTAAAAAACATCGACCTTAAAATTCCACGGAATCAGTTGGTGGTCTTCACAGGTTTGAGCGGATCAGGAAAATCTTCGTTGGCCTTCGATACCATTTTTGCGGAAGGTCAGCGTCGTTACATCGAAACGTTTTCTTCGTATGCTCGCCAGTTTTTGGGTGGATTGGAACGCCCAGATGTCGATAAAATTGAAGGGCTCAGTCCCGTTATTTCCATCGAACAAAAAACCGTTTCCCGATCGCCGCGTTCAACCGTTGGCACGATTACCGAAATCTACGACTTTATGCGTTTGCTCTTCGCGCGCGTGGGCACGCCAACGTCGTATGTCACAGGCGAGGCGATGGTGAAATACTCGGACGATCAAATCGTCGATCTCATTCTGGAAAACTACGAAGGAAAGAAAGTGATTGTACTCGCGCCAAAAATCAAAGGGCGAAAAGGACATTACCGCGAATTGTTTGAACAGATTCAAAAACAAGGATTTACCAAAGTGCGTGTAGACGGCGAGTTGCTCGATATCACCAAAGGAATGAAGGTGGATCGCTACAAAATTCACGACATTGAAAGTGTCATTGATCGCTTGTCGGTTGCTTCAACGGACCGAAAACGAATTTACGATGCGGTGGTGACGGCTATGAAACATGGCGACAAGACAATGATGATCATGGATTTCGATACCAATGAAGTGCGCCATTTTAGTCGAATGTTGATGTGTCCAACCAGCGGAATCAGCTATCCAGAACCTGAGCCAAGCCTCTTTTCCTTCAATTCACCGTATGGAGCGTGCAAAGCCTGCAGTGGCTTGGGTGAAGTTTCGGAGGTTGATCTCGACAAAATCATTCCTGATCCATCAAAATCGATCAAAAAAGGAGCGATTGTTCCACTTGGCGACTACAAAAAAACATGGATTTTTGACAAATTGGAAGCCTTTTTGATCCAAGAAGGGTTCAAACTCGATACGCCAATTTCTGACATCGACGAAGAAGTGATGAACGGAATTTTATATGGAAATGAAGGAATGGAACGTTCGAACAGAAACAACGACGTCCGATTTGAAGGGATTATCAATTTCATTGGTCGTCACTCGGAGGAAAGCTCTGCAGCCGTTCAACGCTGGGCCCAAAGTTTCATGAACCGTAAAGAATGTCCAACCTGCGAAGGAACGCGCTTGAAAAAAGAGGCACATTTCTTCAAAATTGGTGGAAAGCACATCGGCGAATTGGCACAAATGGACATTGCCGATTTGAGTGAATGGTTTGCACATGTGGACGATTATTTTACGGATAAGGAACGCAGAATTGCAACCGAAATCATGAAAGAAATCAACGCGCGGCTTGGGTTCATTGTGGAAGTTGGATTGACGTATTTGTCCTTGCACCGTTCGGCGAAAACATTGTCTGGTGGTGAGGCACAACGGATTCGCTTGGCAACACAAATTGGCAGCGAATTGATGAATGTGTTGTACGTCTTGGATGAACCTTCGATTGGCTTGCACCAGCGCGACAATTCCCGCTTGATTCGTTCCTTGCAGCGATTGCGCGACACAGGAAACTCCGTGATTGTGGTGGAACATGACAAAGAAATGATTTTGGCAGCTGATTTTGTGGTCGACATCGGCCCGGGTGCTGGCGTGCATGGTGGACGAATTGTGAACGCTTCCCCCATTGCGCAACTCACCGACATCGACTCGCTCACCAATCAATATTTGACGGGCACACGAAAAATTGAAATCCCAGCGAAACGACGCAAAGGAAATGGAAAGAAACTGGTGCTCAAAGGCGCAACGGGTAGAAACTTGCAAAACGTTAACTTAACGATTCCCTTAGGGACATTGACCTGCATCACAGGCGTTTCGGGTAGTGGAAAATCGTCCTTGATCAACCAAACGCTTTACCCGATTTTGCTCGCAGAGATCTACAACGGCGTGCGAAAACCATTGCCCTACACATCCATCGAAGGATTGGAGCATTTGGATAAAGTCATCGAGATCAATCAAAGTCCAATTGGGCGCACACCGCGATCCAACCCAGCGACCTACACAAAATTGTTTGACGAAATTCGATCCCTGTTTGCCTCCATGCCCGAAGCGCAAATTCGCGGCTACAAAGCCGGACGATTTTCCTTCAACGTGAAAGGTGGTCGTTGCGAAACCTGCAAAGGCGGTGGAATGAAAGTCATCGAAATGAACTTCCTCCCTGATGTATTGGTGGAGTGTGAAACGTGCAATGGAAGACGCTACAACCGCGAAACGCTCGAAGTTCGATTCAAAGGGAAATCAATCAGCGACGTCTTAGAAATGACCATTGCCGACGGTGAAAAGTTCTTCGAGAGCATTCCAAAAATTCACCGCATTTTATCGACCTTGGTATCGGTTGGTTTGGGCTATGTCACACTCGGTCAGCCTTCCACAACGGTTTCTGGCGGTGAGGCGCAGCGCATCAAATTGTCCACAGAACTCTCCAAACGCGGGACTGGAAACACGATCTATATCTTGGATGAACCCTCCACAGGCTTGCATTTCGAGGACATCAAAATGCTCTTGGCGGTGCTTCAGCGCTTGGTCGATGAAGGAAATACCGTTTTGGTGATTGAGCACAATTTGGACATCGTGAAAGTCGCGGATTACGTCATCGACATTGGCCCTGAAGGTGGAAAAGGTGGCGGATTTATTGTGTGCGAAGGAACGCCCGAACAGATTGTCAAGAAAGCGAAAACGATTTCTCATACCGCACGGTATTTGGAGGAGGAGTTAAAATGATGTAGGTATTGTTACGGTTTGAAAAACTGCAACAACGGAATTATCCCTTCGTTTCACACCAATTGGATTTATTGAGTGCATAGTGCACGGCATCATCCCCATAAATGTGAATTTCTTTTTCGTAGCGAAAACCCAATTTTTTCATCAGTGTTATTGATGCTATGTTGTTCGGATTTGCCAACGCAATAACGCGATTTAGACCCAACTCCACGAACGCGAAATCAAGGCACGGAACTGAAGCCTCGTAACCATAGCCTTGCCGCCAAAATTTTGGAATCAAGCGGTAGCCGTGATCCACTTCGCCCAGTTCTTCGATGTATTTCAATCCCACGAAGCCCATAAATTCTTGGGTGTCCTTGTGGATCACCGCAAAGCGACCAAAATCGTGGGTTGCGTAATCAGTGAGGGTATGCATTTGAAGCATTTCACGGACGTCATCAACCGATTGAACAGTCACACCGCCCAAATAGCGCATCACTTCAGGATCGGTGTTCATGACAAAGGAAGCAGCAGCATCGTCTTCCGTGAAAGGGCGCAGAATGAGGCGTTGGGTTTCAATTGTTTTTTTCATGTGACGAGGACAAAATTCTCTGTTTAACATGAGAAAGATAACAGAAAATTCGCATTCATCGTGCTATTTCAAACGACGTTTCACCTAATCATGCCTCAATGCATGCTCGCAAGCTATTTGGCCAACTTAGTCGTGCTTTACTTCAGGAAAAACAAATGACTTCATTCCATTTTCCAATTCAATAATGATCGGATTTCCATTTTCATCCATCAAGGGAACATCATTTGTTGCTGGTGCAGGTTCTTCTGTATAAGGGAAGACAAAGGACTGCGATCCGTCCGCGTTGGTGATAATGATCGGATTTCCATTTTCATCCATCAGTGGAACATTGTTCGATTCTGCTGCTAGTTCTTCTGGACTCGGAAATACAAAGGATTGCGATCCGTCGGCATTTGTTATGATGATGGGATTTCCTTTTTCGTCAACCAAAGGGGTGTTCGATGGAAGATCATTCCCAGTGGATTGCGAAAAGCTTCCGAAGGAAAATAGGAAAAGGGCTGCTGCTAGGGTTTGAATACGGTTCATTTGATTGGTTTTTTGGTTATTACTGAAAGCTATAAGTGAAATTCTTCGCTTAAGTTACAGAAAAATGTTACACCACCATCGCAATGAAGGATTTAAAAGTGATTAGCTCGATCCGTTTTCGCCTCGTTCCACCATGCTTAGCGTTCGGGATATTAGCGGAAATCTCTAGGCATTTTTCTGCCTAGAATTGCAGCGGGAAGCCCTCTAAACGCCCAAATTATTTTCTATTTCCGTCTCAACCTCCAATCCTCGTCATCGGAAAGCCTAGCGATCGGATCATCGGATCATCAGCCCCTCACTCCTCAAACTTCTTGAACAACACCGAAGCAATATGTCCACCAAAACCAAAGGTATTGCTCATGCCATACGTCATTTCTTTCGGCACTGCTTTTCCAAGTGGGAACTCAAAATTGTCTACAAAATCGGGTTCGATTTCCGTCGTGTTGATTGTTGGTGGCACCATTCCGTCGCGGAGGGCGAGTACTGTTGCAATGCCTTCAATCGCTCCCGCTGCACCGAGTAGGTGACCTGTCATGGATTTCGTGGCTGAAATGGCCAATGATTTACGTTTACCAAATACACGGTCGGCAGCAATCAACTCGCTTTTGTCGCCTTGCGGTGTCGACGTTGCGTGCATGTTCACGTAATCCA
>JBFYPU010000017.1:0-9062 GCA_041303175.1 Crocinitomicaceae bacterium
GCAATAGAAGCATCCGAAGTAGACCACGTTCCTCCACCTTGAGTAGAAGAGAATGTTGTTGTTCCAGCAACACACACATTTTGAACACCAGAAAGCGTTCCAGCGGTTGGTGCAGCAGTTACTGTTACTGTTCTTGTTGCTGTTGCATCAGAACATCCGCCCGTTCCAGTAACTGTATACGTTATTGTTGCTGTTCCAGCTGCAACACCAGTGATCACACCAGTAGTTGCGTTGATTGTTGCAACAGAAGCATCCGAAGTAGACCACGTTCCTCCACCTTGAGTAGAAGAGAACGTAGTTGTCAGTGCCACACATACATTTTGAACACCAGAAAGCGTTCCAGCGGTTGGTGCAGCAGTTACCGTTACGGTTCTTGTTGCTGTCGCATCGGCACATCCGCCCGATCCAACTACCGTGTACGTAATCGTTGCCGTTCCAGCTGCTACACCAGTGATCACACCAGTAGTTGCGTTGATTGTTGCAACAGAAGCATCCGAAGTAGACCATGTTCCACCAGCTTGAGTAGAAGAGAACGTTGTTGTTCCAGCAACACAAATGTTTTGATTTCCTGAAAGCGTTCCAGCGGTTGGAGCCGCCAATACGGTTACTGTTCTAGTTGCTGTTGCATCAGAACATCCGCCCGTTCCAGTAACTGTGTAAGTCATCGTTGCCGTTCCAGCTGCAACACCAGTGATCACGCCAGTTGTTGCGTTGATTGTTGCAATAGAAGCATCCGAAGTAGACCACGTTCCTCCACCTTGAGTAGAAGAGAATGTTGTTGTTCCAGCAACACACACATTTTGAACACCAGAAAGCGTTCCAGCGGTTGGAGCAGCAGTTACTGTTACTGTTCTAGTTGCTGTTGCATCGGCACATCCACCTGTTCCAGCTACTGTGTACGTCATCGTTGCCGTTCCAGCTGCTACACCAGTGATCACGCCAGTTGTTGCGTTGATTGTTGCAATAGAAGCATCCGAAGTAGACCATGTTCCTCCACCTTGAGTAGAAGCGAACGTTGTTGTTCCAGCAACACAAATATTTTGATTTCCTGAAAGCGTTCCAGCGGTTGGTGCAGCTGTTACTGTTATAGTTCCCGTTGCATTTATTGAGCCGCATCCACCAGTTAATGGTATTGAGTAATTGAATGTTCCACTAGCTGTTGGTGTACCACTAATTGAAATAACATTTGCAAGCCAAGAAGCACTCACTCCAGATGGCAAACCAGAAGGAACACCGATTCCTGTAGTCCCTGTAGTTGTATGTGTAATAGCAGTCAGTGCTGTATTCACACACAAAATAGGTGAACTTGAAGCTGCGGAAGCGGTATTATTTGGATTTAGTAATGTAAATGGTCCGGCCAAAGTGTTTGTCGAATTACATCCCAATCCATTTGTGCTAATATTCGTATATACCCCAGCATTTAAGCCTGTTATAGAAATCTGTCCACTTCCATCAGAAGTGAATGATCCATTCGAAATTATTCCGTCATCAAGATATGAAACTGTATATGTCGTATTATTCTGTACTCCAGTTATAATAATATTTCCATCTGTACCATTACATATAGTTGGATTTGATTGAGAGACAAAAGTAATTGTTGGAGGAGAGACTACTAAAACCACAACTGTTTCGTTGAGGTTCGCTGTACAAGATCCGTTATAAGGGGATTTGATAGCTTTAACTATTAATGTCGTACTAGCAGATAAAGGAGCAGATGATAAAGTTATAGTTCCTCCGTTACCCATGACCGAAGCTCCAGAATTAATTCCTCCATTTGTCAATTGATAAATAACTCCTAGTTGTGAATTCACAACTTGTACATTCGTAACTGCTGTACCGCTGCAAATTGTTGAATTATTAGGATTGACCGTTAAGGTTAAGATTGGCGGAGCACAAATTATAGGCGTAGGATCCAGAGGTGAAGAAGGACATCCTGAACCATTGCCTGTGGTGATGGTAAGAGTTCCTCCTGCATAGAATATTCCTGCGTCTATTAGTGTTATCGTCCAATTTCCTGATCCGTTCACGGTGGTGACAGCTGGTGTTGTTTCAGCAAAATCCAAATAAACAGGCCATCCGTCGTTGTATAATGTTATTATATCTCCAGGGGTACCAGTTCCTGAGACACTGAGGTCATTTTCTGAAACAGGGTTGGGCGTAATGGTAGCGGTATTCCCATATAACGATCCAATTGTAACACTTGTTGAGGCAACACTCTGACTCTCACACGTACCAGTGTTTGTTGCGCGGGCTGTAATAATCGTCCCAGGAGCGAGATTTAAACCTGTGATCGTCCAGTTTCCACCTGATACAGTGGTGGTTCCTAAAACAGATCCAGTTCCAGTTCCTTGGTAAAGTGTAATTGTTGTACCACTCGGTTCGGAAGATGTTCCACTAACAACAGTTGTTGTACCACAATAAGGAGCTAAAATAATTGGGGCAACTGATATGCCACCAGTTACAATACGAAATGCAGATTCGCCTGAAACACATCCCCCAGTGACTAGAGACACTGCAGTTATGGTGTCACATGCTGAACCAGAAAAATTTAAACCATTTATCGTCCATGCATTTGCAGTTACAGTTCCCGTGGCAATTTGTACTCCGTTTGAATATAAAAAGATTTGGGTACCGTTAGCTGCAACAGCCGTTCCAGATACTGAAACGGTCGCAGTTGTAATTGGATTTGTTGTAATTACCGGCACGGGAGAAATCGCTAATGGACAACCACCGCCACTACAAATACAAATCCATATCGGTGTAGATTCACATTGACCAGGCAATGTTTGTGTAACATAGTAAGAGCCATTTGCCAAACAATTATTTGCACCAGTACAACCACCACTATTTCCATTACATTTCCAAAACCAGCTACCATCAGGATTTGCTGTGATAGTTCCGGCATTAAATATACTACCTGCATTTGGTGTCATTAAAGTTCCTGTAGCATCATAAACTCGTATAACGGCACCAGGCATAGCGCTCCCAATTGGTCCTTCAAAGCCTTTTTTTGGCGCACATTCAAGAAGTGAAGCTAGTGGATTTGTACATGTCGCGCCTGCAATTTGAACATTGTTACAATTTGTGCCAGACTCGACTTCTCCAGTTGCTTGTGCCGTTGCTGTAACCACATCATTAACTGCCAAGGATCCAGATATCGTAACTATATACGTGCCTGCTCCGACATTAATTGTTTGAGAACCACGTAAAATGCCATTAACATATACCCTTAACGTTCCATTTACTTCAGTAGTTGTTAAACTTACTGTAGTTGCACCAATTGCCAATGGAACTCCATTGATTGTTGGGCAATTTGAAAACGTACAGGCTGAGGGTGCTGAAGGCGGACAGGCAGGCTGAAGAACAAGTATTTCGGTAAAACAAGCTTCTAAATTTCCACATAAGGCATCATCAACGCCTCCAATATCAGAGGCCGATGATGGATTACAGATTGTAGATTTATCTGCGGCCATGTTGTCGACAATAGCGTAACGCATTGGAGTATTCTCATTAATTCCAAATTGACTGGTAATATCCGCCCAATCAACGTACATCTCAAGAAAGAAGTTCAAGTTTGAACAAACATTGGATGCTGCGATAGATTTTTGAATTCTTTCAGGCCCATATGAATATACCAAGTTAAAACCACAAGGTAAACGATGGTCATATACTCTTACACCAAATTTGGTAGCAAGTACAATTTCAAGTTCAAAGCCGGGATTTACTCCTGGAACGTAGCAATCATCAGTTGGGCCAATCAAATTATCAATATCAACTAGAATTGAGTAGGATTTAGCATTTGGGTTGATACTGGCCATTCTAAAACGAAATAACCAGTTCGGGCCATTTGATAGATGAAATACAGGATCAATTCCTCCAACTGATGACTCAACAAAATCTGTAAAACCACAATTTGGTCCATTTTGAACATCTGAATTTGGTTCAGAACCAGCAGGAATCAAGGTTTGCCATGCCAATTCGTTGTTTAGTTGGTCATTTCCCAAGAAACCAGCAGTTGAGATAGAAACATATCCATCACCATTTGGATCAAGTACAGCGGCTCCAGCTCCCGTCGCAGGCTCGATTATTAAACCTGGGGTTTGCGCATTCAGATTGATTACTGCACCGAAAAGAATTACGGTTAAGGATGTAAATCGTAATGTGGTAATTGATTTGAGTAGAGATCTAATCATGGTTTATTGATAAAATGGGTAATGCAATCAGTTGATTAATTTATTAGGCAGAAGCATGGAATTTGCGCTGCGCAGATCAATGGGTACTGGGTATTTAAAAAGCAAAGAACCCAACTGATAGAACTGGATGAAATTGTAGTAATTGGTTCTTTTTATTCTCATTTAATTATTTTCAAACTACTTCAGAATGTTATTATTAGTCTGGTTGCTATCGTGCAAACTATTTCAAAACATCTAATGACTCAAATCACAGTGTTATCAATCATTTTATGAGACACCTGCGATAAGATATTTACTAAATCAACAAGCGAGTCTTCGTAAAAAAACGTTCACACTGAAAAATAATTCCTCAAAATTACTTGAATTAATTTGATTGATATTGGAAATTCTAAAAAAAGCCGTGAATGAGCCTATTTATGGTGCGAATAACCAACTTTAGGGATGAATGACTTAATGGAGGCATGCTTAGCTGCTTCAATTCCGGTAATACTTTTGTTGGCATCCTTCGAAACAAGGATAGGTCAGAATGAGTGTGTCGGCAGATAACGTGTACGTAATATTGAGTGGTAGTGTGGATACGCAGTTATCAGGATTTAGAATACCAGTGCTTGTAGAGTAAACGCCGTCGTGGTTGGTTCCTGATTGATTGGTCATCGAGCACATTTCCCCATTCGATGTGAAGGTTCCATTTGAATAGAAGGTAATCTTTTTATTGCTTGAAACCGATTGAAAGGAGCCGCTTCCATTCCCTGGATCGATGAGTTCCTCAACTAATTTCCATTCATCAATGATGCAATCGGCTGAACCACATTTTTCCTTTCCGCATGCAGAAATTACTAACAAAATGATACTAACGAAGACGATATGTTTCATAAATGGTGAGATAAGTTGTTTCTAAAAGTACAAATTGTCTGGAACTCCCCAAAATATAGAATCTGACCTCAAAATTCGTTTATCTTTGCCGCATGAATTCCAAAAATGCCATGCTATTTATTTTCATCACAATTGTGATTGATGCAACTGGACTTGGAATTATCATACCGACACTCCCAAATTTAATTGCCGAAACAAGCAATGTAGAATTGGGTGATTCTAAGATGTATGCTGGGTATATCGCGATGGCCTATGCTGCCATGCAATTTATTTTCGCACCTATTGTTGGTGGTTTGAGTGATCGATTTGGTCGACGGCCAGTTCTTTTGTTGGCGCTTTTTGGTCTTTCGATCGATTACGTGATTATGTTCTATGCTCCGTCACTTTTGTGGTTGGTGATTGGTCGATGCATTTCAGGAATGTTCGGAGCGAGTTATTCCACTGCCACTGCCTATATAGCGGACATTTCAACTCCTGAAACAAGAACAAAGAATTTCGGAATGGTTGGGGCGGCGTTCGGAGTTGGTTTTATCATTGGTCCAGCGATTGGCGGAATTCTTGGGGACGTTGGCATTCGAGTGCCTTTCCTGTTTGCAGCAGGTCTATCAATGCTCAACTTCATTTATGGAATTTTCGTTCTCAAAGAAACCTTGGCGCCTGAGCATAGACGTCCATTTTCTCTGAAACGCTCGAACCCGATTGGTTCATTCATCCAAATTTTGAAATACAAGGAATTAGCGTATTTGTTCATTGTCGTCTTTATGTATTATCTAGCTGGTACGGCAATCCAGCAGACATGGGTGTATTTGACAGAGGAGAAGTTCGATTGGTCGAAAGTGGAAATTGGAATCTCTCTTGCGGTCGTTGGAGTCTGTATTGCAATTGTTCAGGGCGGACTAGCGGGTGTTTTTTCAAAAATATGGGGCGATAAGAAAACCGCTTACATGGGATTATTTGTCTTCTTTCTTGCTGTAATTGGGATTGGATTGGCCAATTCAGGATGGATGCTCTACGCACTTATGTTGCCATACGCTTTCACAGGGCTTGCTGGACCTACGATTCAATCCATTATGTCTAAAAATACATCCAGTTCAGAGCAAGGTGAGCTCCAAGGTTCCATCACAAGTATTATCAGTTTAGCAGAAATAATTGGTCCAGTTTTGATGATGGCATTGATGTCGTGGACTACAGTAGGATTGGCAGAGGAAGACAAAATATATGGTTCGCCTTATTTCGCGGCAGCCGTTTTTGTGCTCTTGGGACTCTTCTTCTTCCATCGAGCGATGCGAAAGCGGGCCTAGAGCCTGGGCGGTTTTCACTTAGAGGCGGATCAACATCACGCACACATCATCCACCTGTTCATGTTCACCTTTCCATTCGGTAAAATGGGATTGAACGCATTCTCCAAGTACAGTTGCAGATAGGTGTCGATTGTTGAAAATCAACTGTTTGAAATTTGGTGATTTGAATTTCTTCCCACCTTCACCACCAAACTGATCGGCATATCCATCGGTAAACAGCACGAAAAGCGTTCCTGCTTCGTATGGAAGTGTGTGGGTCGTATACTTCGTGTCAAAAATGTGCAATCCAATAGGCTGTTTATCGCCTTTTATTTCCTGCAATGCTTCAGAATTTGGAGAGATCATCCAAAGTGGCGTGTTTGCTCCAGACCACTGAACGAATTGTTCGCCCTCGTTGACCAGAAGTAGAGAAATGTCCATTCCATCACGCATACCTTTATCGGATTTAGCCAATTCCAATAAAATGATTTCTCGCGTTCGATCTAAAATTTCGGCTGTGATGCGATTTCCATATTCTCGAACCGCACGGTTTAGGGCGTTAAAACATACCACGGACATGAGTGCACCTGGCACTCCATGACCTGTGCAATCCGCTACTGCCACAATTTTGAGTTGATCTATCTCCAAGTACCAGTAAAAATCACCTGCCACAATGTCCTTCGGCTGGTAGAAAATGAAGGATTCAGGAAAGCCATCTTGCAGGCTCTCTCGTGTTGGTAGCATCGCAGACTGGATGCGCTTCGCATATTCGATACTGTCTACAATTTCCTTGTTTTTGTGTTCTACAAGTTGGCGTTGAATTTCAGTTCGTGCGCTTGCCTCTACAACTTCTTTCGTTCTCGATTCAACAATGGCTTCGAGTTTTTGCTGGCGTTCGCGAAAAGTACGTTCTCGGCGCTTCACAAACCAAATGAAGAGCAATATACCCAAAATCACAGCGGTAACTCTGAACCACCACGTAGCCCAGAATGGAGGATGAATCAAGATGGGAATGGCCAGAATTTCGCTTTCTTCCCCATAACAATCGAGTGATTTGACCATGAAGGTGTAGGATCCTGGCGCGAGATTGGAATACGTCGTTTCTTTAGCGTCGAGGTATGGCGTCCATTTATTGTCCGATCCTTTCAAAAAATAGGAATACTTTACAGGATGCGTCGTCACTGCATTAAATACAAAAGTCAAATGATTGTCTTCGTAGGAAAGTTCTAGTTTTGAAGGAACGCCACGTTTCGTAAAGGACGAGATGTTCTTCTTTTTTTTCCAGTCCACTTCTTCGAAAAAGAGCTTGACACTCTGCAATTCAATTTTTGCCTTGATATGAGCTGTACGCTTGTTGTCGACATTCATTAAGGAGAGTCCAGTACTCGAGCCAACCCACAACTGGCGGTTGATGAGCTGTAAGGTGTTTTGCTGTACTTCCGAATTGATCAATCCACTTTTCTCATTAAAAATCTCGATTTTAACAAGCTTCCCTTGCTTGAAAATGAGTTTATTCAATCCTTGATCGCTGCCACACCAAACGTTGTTTTGTTCCACACTAATCGCTTGAATGAGGTTGGACAACAATCCTTCTTTGGTTCCATAGTGATTCACTTTGCCAGATGGATAAATGACGGTAAGTCCCTCCGTTTTGTTACCCAAATAGATAATTCCATCTTTCGAACAGGTGATGGCCTGGACAAATTTTTCTTTCAAGCCATATTTTTTCGAGAGCGATATGAAGCGATTTCCTTCCAACATGTACACACCTTTTTGGTACAAACTCACGATTGGCTGCCCCAAGTTGTTCAATGCGAACGTGAAAACAGCGTTTGAAGGCAATCCACTCTTGGTCGTGTAAACGGTAGATCCTGACGGTGTAATTTTGAATAAACCATTCGTATACGAACCGATCCAAATCTCATTATTTTTACCCTTCTCAATCTTCGTCACGCTCTTCAATGGAACGTTATTGATACTTGTAAGCTTGCGTTTCACAGCAAACGAATTATTTTTGAGATCCAATACCAGCACGCCAAATGTTGCGAGATTCACCCCAATCCAAAGTTCGTTTTCAGCTTGCACTTCCACCATATCTGTGATCATGAAGTTGATCAGCTCTTCAGGCAGAACAGTTTTCAATACCTCACCTGATTTCGATAGAATGTTGATTCCTTTACCATTAACGGCAACGGCAATTGTTCCGTTGGAAAGTGAATGAATGGCGGTGATTTTTTCGTCCGAAAGTCCGGAAGTTTCATCAAAGGAAATAATTTGTTCACTTCTTACGCAGGTCACGCCATTTCCAGAAGTCAGCCATAGATTATTCTCTCTATCCTTCAGCCCATTGTAGAGGTCGTTAGAGGCAATTCCATTCTTTTCCGTGATCACTTCAAATTCACCCTTGTTCGAGTATTTCACAAGGCCATTGGATGAAATGATTGCGATCCCATCACTGGTAGCAATGATATTAGAAATCCAAGCCTGATCCAATGCCTCATGAGAAATTTTCGTAAAAGCGCCTTTGGAATACTGATGAACCCCCTCACTTGTTGTACCAATATAGAGCGTACTTCCGATCGATTTCAAGGAAAAAATATACGGATCGCCCACGGCATCATCCCAATAGGTAAATGCTTTTTCGTTATACGAAATGAGTCCTGAACCCTGTGTTCCAAACCAATAATCGCCGTTCGATGTCTGAGCAATACTGAGA
>JBFYPU010000018.1:0-24090 GCA_041303175.1 Crocinitomicaceae bacterium
CAATCCGAAAAAGGTATTCCAATTGGATGGGTTGGGTGCGATGGTGTCGGCTGTGTTGCTCGAAGTTGTTTTAGTGAAATGGGAAAGCGTTTTTGGAATTCCGATATCGACGTTGTACGTACTCGCGGCAATTCCGTGCCTGTTTGCGGTGTATGATTTCTATTGTTACCTGAAGGTTGATAAAAAATTGGGTGTATTAATGAAAGTAATTGCTGTTGTAAATCTTCTGTACTGTGCACTATCAATTGTGCTCGCACTATCCAATTTGGATACAATCACCATCTTTGGTTGGGCATATATCATTGGTGAGCTAATTTTAGTCACGGCGATTGCGCTTTTTGAGTTGACCGTATCGAAGCGATTAATGAAAGCCAATGCATGAAACCGATAAACAACGAAATTCTACCATGATTGATTTAACAAAACACATCGAAACATTGCGCTCAGGCGGAATCATCCTCTATCCTACGGATACGATTTGGGGAATTGGCTGCGACGCCACCAATGAACAGGCTTGCCAACGAATTGCCGAGCTGAAAGGTCGATCCGACGACAAGAGTTTCGTTCTCCTAGCGGACGGCTTTCCGATGATTCAACGTTACATCTTGGATTTTCCAGAAGTGTGTTACGAACTTGCAGATTTGGCGGTGAAACCATTGACGATCATCTATCCAGACGCACGGCAACTCGCTCCATCGGTTCTTGCAGCCGACGGTTCTGTTGGCATTCGCATCACCACAGATCCGATTTGTTTAAAATTAATCCGATCCATGCGTCGACCGCTCGTTAGTACCTCTGCAAACCGTGCAGGAATGTCTTCACCTGCGGAATATGCTGAAATCCATCCCGACATCAAAGCTGGAGTAGACGCCATCGTCGAAGACCGCTTGAAGGAAAAACGCACGCAAGCTTCGCAGATCATTAAGATTGGCTTGGGTGGTCAGGTAAGTATTATTCGGAAATAGATTGTTGGACACGGCTTCGCCTTTCGATGATTGGATGATTGGAAAACTAAAAATCCAATGATCTAACAATCTAACAATCTAACAATCCACAACATACTTTTTCAACAAGCGATTAAACACCCGTTTCTTATTCATATTCGGCATGTGACCGCCGTCTTTGATGATGTCAAGCGTCGCGTTTCCATTCAAATGTTCCTGAAAGAGTTTTCCGCGTTCGGGTGGAATCAGCTCGTCGTATTCGCCCCAAATAAGGTGAACGGGCATGGGTAAATGATATTCGTGTTGTTCGTATTCTGCGCGGATTTGAACCATTCTGTGCACAATCATTCGCTTCTCTCGGAGATTTTTACCGTATAAATCATCATAAAAACGGGGCATCGTGCACGCTGGAGGAACAAATCCCTTTTTGCCCACTGTTGCCGCCACCAATTTTTTCAGTCCATAATAATCATCCGGAACAAAAAATTCGGGAATGCTCGGCACATCAAACAATTTCATTACGCGGGTCGTATCACTTTCGTAGACATATTTAATTGCAGCGTCCACCAAAATCAATTTTTCCACTTGTTCGGGAAACTGATTAGCCATTTCGCCTGAAATCAAGCCGCCATAGGACGCGCCCATGAGATGATAACGCGTAATCGACAATTCCTTCAGTAAAAATTGTAGCATATCCACCTGATCTTGCACGCCGTGGATGGGCTTCTTCGGCACGCTTGCTCCAAAATGCAACAGGTTAGGAATCACAATCCGAAAATGGTCTTTGATCACTTCCAACTGCTCATACCATTGATATTTCGTCTTCGCACCAAGGCCATGAACAATCAGAAAAACAGGTTTATTTTCGACCTCATTGTCCCAATATTCGATGGAATACTTCTCAGATTCGTGCATCTTTAATTTCATCCCAGCACGACGAAATTTACCGTCAATGTGCCAGTTGGCAAACGAAAAACTTATGTTGGCTACGAGTCCCATGAGATTTGGTATCTTGAATTCGTCTCTATTTTACGAAATAATTGACAATTCAGACCTATCCTTGCTCAAATTTATCCCTGTTTGCGATCAATGCCTTATCTTTGCAACCGCAATGCGCACAAATTATAGCGAATATCTTACTCATCCTGTTTTCAAAGTTGCTTCGCAAGTTGTCACAGAGAACGAACTCGAAGCCTACGTCATCGGGGGATTTGTACGTGATCTCATCTTAGAACGACCTTCAAAAGACATCGACATTGTGGTGGTTGGAAATGGCATGGAGCTCGCCAAGGACTGTGCAGAAAAATTGCGCGTTAAAAAGGTGTCTTATTTCAAGAATTTCGGTACGGCTCAATTCAATTACAAAGATTTGGATGTTGAATTTGTTGGGGCACGAAAAGAATCCTATCGAAGCGATTCACGCAAACCGTTGGTGGAAGATGGAACGCTTGCCGACGACCAAAATAGACGCGATTTCACGATCAATGCACTTGCTCTGAGTCTACATGCGGACACCTTTGGTGACATTCTGGATCCATTCGATGGTCTAGTTGACCTGGAAAATGGTTTGATCAAAACACCACTCGATCCAGATACGACCTTTAGTGATGATCCACTCCGCATGATGCGCGCAGTTCGCTTTGCAACTCAATTGGACTTCAAAATCGATCACGCTTGCTTGGAGTCTATCGCCCGAAATGCACACCGTTTGCAGATTATCTCGCAAGAGCGCATCTCCGACGAACTCAATAAAATCATTCTAAGTGAGCTGCCTTCACGTGGATTCAAACTCTTGTTTTCCACCAAGTTATTGCACGAGTTTTTTCCAGAAATGGTGGCATTGTACGGTGTCGAAAAGCGTCAAGGGAAATCTCACAAAGACAATTTTTACCATACGTTAGAGGTGTTGGACAACATTTCAGCGAATACTGATAATCTGTGGTTGCGCTGGTCAGCCATCTTGCACGACATTGCAAAACCGCCGACAAAACGCTTCCATCCAACAATTGGCTGGACGTTTCACGGTCACGAAGAATTGGGCGCGCGCTTGGTTCCAAAGCTTTTTACGCGAATGAAATTGCCCCTCGATGCGAAGATGAAATACGTGCAAAAATTGGTTCGTTTGCACCTCCGTCCGATTGCACTCGTGAAAGGGCACGTCACCGATTCAGCCATACGACGCCTCCTTTCTGAAGCGGATGATGATGTGGATGATTTGATGACCCTTTGCAACGCCGATATCACCTCAAAAAATGAACTGAAAGTTCAGAAATTCAAGAAAAATTTCGAGATGGTGTTACAGAAGTTGAGGGAAGTGGAAGAAAAAGACCGCATTCGAAACTTCCAGCCTCCTGTCGATGGCGACGAAATCATGGAAACCTTTCAGATTGGACCCTGTTCGGAAATTGGAGCGATCAAAAAGCGAATCAAAGAAGCGATCTTGGAGGGAGAAATTCAAAACGATCACGATCAAGCATTCGCATACATGTTGAAAATTGCGGAGGAACATGGACTGAAGGTAAATGTTTAATAAAATCCAATCCGCGGTTCATTAGAAATAGGTAATTTTGCACTAAAGTTCACGCAATGGCAGGTCTAAAATTCAGGGTACTTCTCGATTCTCAGGACAAAACGGAGGTTTTTCGGGATATTCTCATTGCCGATTCAGACAATTTTGAATCGTTCTACCGCGCTATTGTGGATGCCTACCAATTCTCTCAAGAACAAATGGCATCTTTCTATGTTTCCAACAATCAATGGGACAAAGGGCATGAAATTGCACTCTTCGATATGTCGTTCGGGGATGACGACCAAGAAATCCCGGATGTGATGAGCACTTCGCTGATCCGCGATTACATTGAATCAAAAGATCAAAAATTCATTCTCGTGCACGATTTTATGCGGATGTGGATTTTTTTGATCGAATTGATCGAATACCAAGAAGCAACACCTTCAAAACCAGGTGTTAAAATTTCTGTTGGGAATGCGCCCTCCGAAACGTCACGTACGAGCGATGAATTGCAATTTGAAACAGAACCCTCCGAGTTTGATGAAGATGAGGATGAAGATGCCTTTGGATTCAATGATTACGAGGACAGCTACGACGAATACGATTATTGATGATCACTTCGGGAAATGATCCTCTGGGACGCATCATCTTGGATTTTGCGAGCGACGGCATCGAACGCGAGGTCGTAGTTGAATCAGAAATTTGCGACGACGACACCATTCCTGCTTCCTATTTGTTGCGTTCTTACGACGAAATGCCAGAAATGGAACAGCTTGCGCTTTCATCGTGCAAGGGCTCCATTATGGACATCGGTGCTGGTTCGGGAATTCATGCCAAATACTTAATGGACAATGGATTGAATGTTCAAGCAATCGACGTGAGTCCAGGTGCGGTTGCATACATGCAATCACAAGGAATTGATGCGCGCATTCAAAATTTTTACGATCTCCACGAACAGTACGACACCCTATTGATGATGATGAACGGAATTGGCATTGCGGGTTCACTCTCCAATTTGGAACACACTTTGCTACATGCCAAGAAATTAATGCGGGAAAATGGACAACTGCTTTGTGACTCGACGGACATCAAGTATCTTTATATGGACGATGAAGGCGGGATGTGGGTAGATTTGAATACGGAATATTACGGTAATTTTCGCTTTCGAATGAGTTATGCGGATCAATCAACGGATTGGTTTGATTGGCTCTACGTTGATTTTGAAACACTTGAACAAACGGCCAACAAAATTGGTTTAAAGGTTGAAAAATTAGTAGAAGTCGAAACTCAATTTCTTGCGCGTATCACGCACGCTGAATACAAATAAACCATTTTATGGCAAAAAGGCTTTTTTCATTTCTTCAATTTATCCTGTTTCTTCTTCCGATTCTGGGAGCAACATCGTTTGCGCAAGAAAGCACGGTTCGCGCTTATCCTATGGAGGAACGGTCCTTGTTGTGGAAGATTGAAGGCAATGGCATAAAAACTGAATCCTATCTTTTTGGAACGATTCATTTGATTGACGAGTCGCGCTTTTATTTTCCCAAGAAGCTAGAGAAAATACTCTCGAAATCCGATGTGCTTACCATGGAAATTGGTGGGATTCCAGATCCTATGGCGGTCATGACCCTTATGCAATTGCAAGAAGGTTCGTTTTTCGATTATTTCACGGAAGAACAAAGCGATTCATTACTCACGTGGGTAAGTGAACACACATCTCTTTCTGAGGAAACCTTTCGCATGATGGTCACTAAAATGCGTCCCTTTGTTGTTTCTCAGTTCTTAACCGAAATGGATGAAACGGACGGTTCCGCTGGCATTATGGACAACAAAAAATCCTACGAGATCGAATTGGAAGCCATTGCAAAAGCGGAAAACGTGGAAGTCGATGGACTTGAAACAATCGAAGAACAACTCGGGTTTTTTGATCAATTCCCGATGGAAATGCACACTGAAATGGTGATGGAGGTGATTCGTGCTGATAGTTCATCTGCGGATGAAACGGACGCTATGATTGACCTTTATGTAGCACAAGACGTAGACGGATTGTACGCCATGATTGCCGATTCTTCAGACGAAGTGGAGGGAATGCAAGAAATTTTAATCGACGGTCGAAACAAGCGATGGATTCCAAAAATTGAAGCCATGATTGCCGAAAAATCTACTTTTATTGCGGTTGGATCAGGTCATTTGGGCGGACCAAACGGCGTCATTCGCTTGCTCGAACAGCTCGGTTATACCTTAACTCCTATTGAATTATGAGATGTTTGAACCTTATCTTATTCGTTAGTTTTGCACTTCTTGCGGTTTCCTGCGGATCCTATTCAGCCGATGAACTCTCAGAATTCGACGTCCGCATCGAGAAGTATTTGAAGGCAAAAAAAATAACATGCATCAAATCGGAAAGTGGTTTGTATTACAAAATCATAGAAGAAGGTGAAGGCGATTTCATTCGATTTAAGGACGAAGTCTCATTCAAGTATAAAGGTGAATTTCTCGACGGAGAGGTCTTTGACAATCAAATGGATAGCACACTTACGGCTAACGTAACCGAACAAATCGCTGCGTGGAAAGAGCTGATGTTGCAACTCAAAAAAGGCTCAAAGGCATTCATGGTCGTGCCACCGCACTTGGGATATGGACCATACGAAATCCCAGCTATTCCATCGAATTCCATCTTGGTGTTTAACCTTGAAATTGTGGATGTGAAGTAACCGCTCAACCCTTTTTCTGAAATCAGTTTTAGTACTTCCAAGCTGCAAATAAAATTGGCATAATCTAGCGAACTACGACAATTTTCTGTTTGCTCGTTTGGTGGTTTTCATCCGTGACAAATAAGAAATAAATCCCATTTTCCACAAGTTCAATTTTCTCACCCATATAGCCACTATTTTGGTAGATTGAACGGCCATTTGCCGTGACAATGGAGATATTCAACGGTTGGTTAGTTATGATCTCAACCTCACCCTGTGTTGGATTAGGGACAACTGATAGTTCAGTTTCCTCCCCATGATTGTAGACGCCAAGGGTGCACTCAACCCCATCTCGTGGATATTCACATAGGGTATTCCATGCGATGCGTTGAAAAATAACTGACTGCTCGGGCGTTGGATGAACCGGATATGGAATTCCCCATTCGTCCGTCAATTGATGTGGTAAGCCTACCGGAGATTCTTTGTGCAACACACCATACATCACACAAGCGATAAAATAATTTCCAGTAGTGGTTAGATGAATATTATCCAAAAACAAGTCGTTGATTGAAGTTAGACCGGGAACAAGATTGGCATCAATGCTATCCGAGAGTTGACCGAGTGCCTGACCGACTGGAATCACGAGCATATCGTTGGCGTGGATTAAATTGATCGAGTCAGCAATTCCTTCCCACTTCGGCAGGTCTGCTGCTAATCGAGGACGCCACAATAAACCATCATCCGTATCCCATTCACAACCTGTTGGTGTTCCAGTTGTATTGCAATGCCACGTTTCATAAATGTAATATTGAATCGTTGGATTATAGGTGTTCGCAAACATGTACAAGCTATCCGCGATTCGATAAGTGTGGCTCCATTCGAGATGGCCCAGCAATGGAACCGCTTCCGTAATGATGAAATGTTCAAATCCTCCTGACGGCAATGTTGTATCCCATTGAGAACCTTGGCCACTTGTTGGATTATTCCAATGAAACAATAAATTCGCGCCATTTCCAACATTCGCATGGTACGAATACGTTTTACCGCCCGCAATGGATAATTTATTGACCATGTTCGGCATGTGAAAATTCACCAAACTGTGTCCTAAAAAAAAGGTTTTATTGCTTTGTGAAGTTGCGGAGAAACTGAGTATAACAGCAAGAAAGGCGACGAAATAATTCATAATGATTTTTTTTTATGATCCGTTGAACAAATATCCTGCAATTAGTCGAAATTGTTTAGAGGGTAAACGCGCAAACGTATACAAGGGTATTCCCCGAAAAGCTACAACAAAATCTGCTTCGTATATATCCTCGACGATTGACTCAAGGTCTTGTGAACAGGGCATTTATCGGCAATAAAGAGCATGCGTTCATGTTGTTTCTCATCCAAATCGCCCGTAAATTCGATTTCTCTTGTGAACAGATCTACCTTGGACTTCCCGTCTTCACTATCCACTTTTTCGTGAGTCACAACCACCTTCACGCCTTGCAAATCCCATTTTTTCAGATCCGCATACATGCGCAAGGTCATGACTGTGCACGCGCCCAAGCCCGATGCCAAAAAATCGTAGGGAGCGAGACCTTCATCTGTTCCACCCAACGAAATCGGTTCATCGGCTAGTAATGAATGTTTACCAGCAATCACTGTTGATTTGAAACCAGATGGACCTATCTCTACTGTCACGTGTTGTTTATCAGTCATGTTCGTAATTTAGTTCTGTGTCATTGAATTCTTGCGATCTTTGGACGCTACAAATTACACATTCTTACATAAAAAAGCCCCTTCTCGATCCCGATTTTCATCAGCTCCTAGAAGGGGTCTTCATTAAAATGCTAGAACGTCTTAGTATTTCACAAGCTGTTCACGAGAAACGCCTTTCTCTGTTGCCACTTCCATGATGTACATTCCACTTTGGTAAGCTGTTAGATCAATCGTTACGATCGTTTCCTTGATTTCCATCGATTCAACGAGGCGTCCATTTGCGTCGTACACATATATTAATCCTGTAACAACCTCATCAAATGTCACACTAAATACACCAGTCGACGGATTTGGAGAAACAGTCATTCCTAAATCAATTAACGATTCAATTCCTCCGACTTGCATATTGAAACAAGCCGAAGTATCTGAACATGAACCGCTGCTGATCACGACCGCATAATCCCCAGTAATACTGGGTTCAAACGATTGATTCGTTTCGCCAGCGATGTCCGTGTTGTTCCCGCAATCGATCCATTGGTAGCTCACACCTGTTGCATCTGCACTTAATGTTTGCGTTCCTTGAGTAACGGCAACATCCAACCCAGTAATGGTGATGGATTGAAATTGGGTTGATGTATTTCCGTTTCCATCATCATAGGTCCATTGAATTGCTGTGGAAGAAGTGATCGGAAAAGTCGTCGTCGTCGTTCCCGTAATCAAACCTTCGCAGGCATCTGTAGCCGTTGGAGGAGTTGGTGTTACTTCACACGCATTTGAGAGAGCAGGTAAAGAAGTGACATTTGCCACGGGAGCACTGCCATCCGTAATGATCACATTTTGATTTTGAATAGACGTATTTCCGTAAGCATCTGTGTATGTCCAAACGACAACCGTTGTTGCTGTAATTGGAAGCGTTGTTGTCGTTGTTCCTGTAATCGTTCCTGAACAATTGTCTGTTGCTGTTGGTGCTGTCCAAGAAGTTAACTCACATTCACTCTGAATATCTATCGAAGAAGGTGAAAACGATGGCGGCAAGGTGTCCAACACAGTGACCAAAGCGGTGCATTGATCCGTATTCGCCAGTCCATCCGTAACTGTTAGTGTCACAGGAATGCTTGAACCAGCCGAAGTATATGTTCCAATCGGAACAGGTACAGCAGCAGTTGCATTCGTAAGTTGTAAATCCAACGCGTTGATTCCGCTGTAGTAAAAGTCTGTATCTGTCCAAACTCCATTGTTGTTCGGAACGAAATCATTTCTATACGCCCAACCATCAAGGTATTCCCAAGACGTGCCCGTTCCACTTAAGTTAATGTCACCAAACACATCAATGACTGCCCCGTTCTGGAACAATTCAACCGCGTCATCTCCGTTGATCGACATGGACCCTGAAACATAAGTGGGTGCAAAACCGAAAAAGTTTGTGAAGCCTACACTCTCAGAGGCAACATAAATAAAAGAACCATCCGTGGCTGGTACTGCTGGAAACGTAAACTCAACTCCATCAGTTCCTCCGCCATTGTTAGCCGATCCAATACCGAAAGCGGATAAATCAGCAATATTCCCGTCAACGTAGAGCTCAATACCCTTTGGAGTACCTCCTGCAAGTGGACCATCATAAACTCCTGTAATGACCAACGTTCCAGCACTTGAAGGCAGGTCCGCACAAGAGAAGGTCGTTTGCGAAGCAGAAAAACTCAATGAACCAGTGGTGCAATCGTCCGTAGAACCACTATTGATGTCAGCACCGGTGATGGTTGCATTTCCCGTAGCGTCTAAATACACATTGATGTCCTGACAAACGGCTGTTGGACCATTGCATGGCAAGGTATACGATACCACCAAGGTTGGAGCAACGCCCACGTCTTTACTTCCAAAGCGTCGAGCAGAACATGCAGTCGTTTCACTTCCAATGACAATCATTCCAAAATTCAAAGCAGGTGTCGTGTACCATGCTTGTACTAGCGCAACAAAATCGGAGGTCGTAGGAAAGGTTTGATCGCCAGAAGGAGTCATCGAAACAGAAGATACAACGGTTGGAACAAAATCACCACCAGATGTTGTCCATACTGGAGCGGGAGTCTGTGCATTTGCCCATGTTGCATCAGGTGCAATCGCTGGAGCACCTGTTCCACCTGCTCCAGCGGGCACGGAAGTTCCCTCGCCAAAGGGAGTAGTAAGCGCGTGTAAAGTAAACAGTGAATTTGTTGCTTCTCCTGAATTGTTGCAATTAAGCGTCAACGAAACAGACGTGATTGTGGCACCCGCAGGAATAGACGACAAATCGAATTGAAGTAACGCCCGCCGACGATTGTTCGTACACGTCAATCCAGCATACAATTGACCCAAACCGGCTGAATTTGCATTCTCTTGGTAAATCGAATTGTCTTTGGATGGAGTTAATGTAACTGTTTGCGCATCAACTGAATGAGCTATCGTAAGCAGCAATAAAATGGAGTGGATTTTTTTCATAAGATGAGATTGATGTAAACAAAGTTATGAAATAAAATGTACGCGAACCAAGTATATGTTGAAGCTTAACAATCGCTTCATAATCACCCCTAACGCCCACCAAACTCCACACTGTGCAAAAAAGGTTGAAATTCAATTCTGAATTGATTGTCAAAAACAAATCAAACCGCTACATTTGGGACACGAAAAAGCAACGATTCTAAAAACGACAGAAATGAGCGTATTGGTAAATAAAGATTCTAAAGTTATTGTTCAAGGATTTACGGGAAGTGAAGGAACTTTCCACGCTGGACAAATGATCGAGTATGGAACAAACGTGGTTGGCGGTGTGACTCCAGGAAAAGGGGGGCAACTGCACTTGGATCGTCCTGTTTTTAACACCGTTGCGGATGCTGTCGCAAAAACAGGAGCAAATGTTTCCATTATTTTCGTTCCACCAGCGTTTGCAGCAGATGCAATCATGGAAGCTGCAAATGGAGGAATTGGCGTGATCATTTGCATCACAGAAGGAATTCCTGTGAACGACATGGTGAAAGCGAAAGAATACATTTCTTCATACAATTGTCGATTGATTGGACCAAATTGCCCAGGAATTATTACTGCTGGCGAGGCAAAAATTGGAATTATGCCCGGTTTTGTCTTCAAAAAAGGGAAAATTGGAATCGTTTCTAAATCGGGAACCTTGACGTATGAAGCAGCAGATCAAGTTGCGAAAGCGGGATTGGGAATCACAACAGCAATTGGAATTGGAGGTGATCCAATCATTGGCACAACAACGAAAGAAGCGGTTGAATTGTTGATGAACGACCCAGAAACAGAAGGAATCGTAATGATCGGTGAAATTGGTGGAAACTTGGAAGTATTGGCCGCTCGTTGGATCAAAGAAAATTCAAAGAAACCAGTAGTTGGATTCATCGCGGGTGAAACAGCTCCCAAAGGACGAACAATGGGTCACGCAGGTGCGATTGTTGGAGGTGAAGACGACACAGCAGAAGCGAAAAAACGCATCATGCGCGAGTGCGGCATTCACGTAGTGGATTCTCCAGCGCACATCGGATCAAAAATGGCAGAAGTATTGGGCGTAATGGCTTAATTCAAAACATAGAATTGAAAAAGGGGCATGGAAATATCCAGCCCCTTTTTTTGTGTTCTTTGGCTCAATCTTGAGCTGAGCTTGATGCCTGATCAAAATTGAAGTCAAGAACGCTATTGTTAATTCATCGCGGCAATGTAATCGCGCAACTCATCTTTGCTGCTTTGGTACACCAAATAGTCTACACAAAGATCATAATCATCCTTATTTTCAGTCTTGCTGTACAAGAACTTCGCGATTTCCACTCGAGTGTCTTCGAAATTCATTGCAGACATGAACTCAACTACCTGGTGCGCTTGAAAGCATCGATCTTTTGATAAAAACTGTGCTCTTGACAAACGATCGTCTTCAAACGATTCTGATTTGATTTTCTCTTTCATCTCAAAAATCTCATCATCGGTCACTGCATTTAAACACACGAACACTTGAGGTCCTGGAGGGTTTAACGCGATTCCATCATCCGTGATCACACATCCTACTAATAAGAACGGGATTGCAAGTAATCTTAACACTTTCATATGCGTTCATTTAATTGATTTCAATGACGTATTTCAAGAGGCGTACCAAAACAGATTGAAAAGTGGATGTTAACGGTTTTTTAACAGGAATACCCTTTAAATAAGGTGTGAAATAAGGAAATTTTGGGCGCAACCCTTCGGGTCGTGCTCTTCGCTATATCTCGTCGATGTTCTTTCAGAAAATCGACAAGGATGCCGCTGCGATCACTTGCGCAACTTAGGCATCCTATCCATGAAACAAAACAGTAACCACGGATTGCAATCCGTGGCTGCGTTTTGTCGGGATGAGGGGATTATCTCCCGTTGGTCGATGGACTTCGTCTCGAACCGAGGTTCTCATCCTATCCCTGAAACAAAAAAAACAGCCAAAATGGCTGTTTTTTTTTTGTCGGGATGAGAGGATTCGAACCTCCGCTCTCTCGCCCCCCAGACGAGTACTTTAACCGGACTAAGCTACATCCCGATGATGTTTTTGTATTGCCAAAATTAATAGGATTTATGGAATCTTAGAATGACTTCTGAGAAATTAATTGAATCTTCGGTTTTTGAGGATTATCTCCCGTTGGTCGATGGTCTCCGCTGCGCTCCGGCACGAACCTCCGCTCTCTCGCCCCCCCAGACGAGTACTTTAAAGGTTCCGATAGCTATCGGAAAAGCTACATCCCGATGATGATCTTTGCGATGCCAAAATTACAATTTTTTTATTCACGCATGAATTCAAGTAGCTCATTTCTCCACTTTAATCTATGAAACTTGAAATAGTATTATTTTTAGATCCGACTTTATCCTAAATGCCTAGATTACTCCCTGTTGGCAAATTAATTGTACGATAAATAAGGCTTGAAAAGAAACAAATGGACATCCGTCGCAGAATACTGGAAATTAGATCCTCACGGGATCGATCGACCTTTGGTGAGTATTTCGTGAATCGTCCGGAGGAATTCAAGGAATTGCTTGCCTGTGTCTTTAATTTAGAAGAATACCCATACAAAGAATACGCTTCGTGGATGCTCATTCACATTGCACAATCCAAGCGCATCGACCTTCAACCCTATTTTCCTCAATTCGTCGATCTTTTGTTCAATACGGATGACCAAACTGTCTTGCGAAACATCGCGCGCACAATGACAGAGCTACAAGTCAATGACCACCGCGAAAGCGAGTTCATTGATCTTCTTATTGGTTTTATTCAGAACTACGACAACAAAGTTGCGCTCCAAGTGTATTCCATGTACTTACTTGCACAGTTTGTGCTTCGCTACCCCGAACTGAAGGATGAAATCTCTGAAGTAATCGCCCTTCATCGAACCGGAAAAACGGTTTCTTATACTGTTGCGGAACGACATTTTCACAAAATGACCCGCTCAATTTAGCCGTTTTTGTGCATCTCAAAACCAGTTAACATTTTTTTTCAATTTTTGTTCGCGTCAAAATCCCCAGTGTTTACGTTGTATTCGTGACATTTTACACCCAAGTACTAAAATTATTTCAGTACTATGTATTGCATATTACAATTCTTTACACATATCTTTGTATAAACATTTAAGAATATGAAATTAGAAAACACGAAAGCGCAAATGCGGAAGGGAATTCTGGAGTTCTGTATTCTATCGATCCTAAATAAACAGGAAGCCTACCCTTCGGAGATCATTGATGCTCTTAAAGAAGGAAAGCTAATTGTGGTGGAAGGCACCTTGTATCCACTGCTCACACGATTGAAGAACGAAGAACTCCTAACCTATCGCTGGGAGGAATCCACATCAGGTCCACCCCGAAAATATTACTCGCTCACAGAAACGGGCAAAACCTTCTTAGCTGAACTAATGACGACTTGGGAAGAATTAAACACTGCCGTCAACAAAATCACCCAAAACCAACAAGCATGAAAAAGACAGTATCTGTACACATCAAAGGAAGCAATTTTTTAATCGAAGAAGATGCGTATGAGCTCTTGCAAGATTACATTGCGCGCTTGACCAAGGCGTTGAAAAACGAAAAGGGTAGCAAAGAAATTATCGAAGACGTCGAACTTAGAATCGCTGAGTTGTGCTCAGAAAAATTGCGGGATGTTCGCACTGTGGTTGAACTAGCTGATATTGAAGACATCTTGAATACACTTGGCGATCCATCTATGTATTTGGGTGAGGATGAAGCCGAAGAAACAGTGGATGGACAAGAACAATCGTATGAAAAAACGAGCTCGGGTTCCACAGAACGCCGCTTGTTTAGAGATACCGAAAATGCGGTAATTGCTGGGGTTTGTCAAGGAATCGCGAATTTCTTCAACATCGATGTCGTGATCGTTCGGGCAATTTTTGTAGTCGTTTTGCTCTTCGCTGGATTTGGATTTCCACTTTACGTGATCCTCTGGATCGTGGTTCCAAAAACAAAATCTACGATCGATCGTTTGCGCATGAAAGGCCGACCCATTACAGTTGAAAACCTTCGGGAAGAAGTTGAAAATGCCGCTGATCGACTCAAAGACAAGGGTACTTCGTTTGCATCGAGTTTACGCGAAAACGATCACTACAAAGGACGGTTTCATCGAATAGGCCGAATCATTTCAATCATCATTGGCATTGGAATAATTTGTTGGGGCTTGATTTGGTTGATCATGTTTCTCATTTTCATCATCGGTGGATTTGAATTCATCCCGATCATCAACCAAGACGGTATGATCTCCATCACCGATTTGGGTACCTTGGTACTCGCCTCCCCTGGCGATGTGAGTCTTGCATGGACGGGAACCATTATGGGAGGATTTGGTGTCATTCTCTTTCTTTTGCTCCTCGGATCAACGATGCTTATGAAAATCAGAAACAAATGGAATAAAATCTCGCTTATCGGATTGTTCTCACTTGGCGTAGTTGGCGGATTGATCTGTCTATATGTCGGTTTAAAAGCTGGAGCAGATCTCTCCATTGAGCGGGAAGGCGAAAACAAGGAACTAATTGTGGCGAGCAACGTTCTCACCCTCATTCCCGATGTCCCATTGATGAAAACACCAAGCGGACTAAAGGTGAAAAGCGACGGACGCAATGGATTTATGCGCATAACCGATACAGAAATCAAAATGTATGGAATTGACATCGTTTATAAAGAATCGACTGATTCACTCTTTCATGTCTATCAAATTGTTTCGGCACGCGGAAAATCAAATAGTACAGCCGTTCGGCGAGCAGACAATATCGAACACAACATTCGGTTGGTGAGCGATACCTTGTACGTTGATACCGATTTTCACTTCCCAAAAGCTGATAAAATTCGTGGACAACATGTGGAATTGATCATTGAAATCCCAGCAAAAGCAAAGGTTTCCACCGGCGGAAGAACCATCCAATTCGGCAATCCATCGGATGAAGATGACGAGGATTATGATTCCAATTCAAGACGACGCAAATATGGAACCTTCTTCGGTGATGGGTATTATGAACGACGCAGAGACAATTGGTAAAATTTAGCGGTTAACCAACAGACAGAGCGGATCTTAGGGTTCGCTTTGTTTGTTTTTGCTTAAAAAATCCAAAATAAGCCTGCTTGTAACCATCCCAAAAAAAGAGCCACCTAGCATGAACAATTTCAGCAGAAAAACCACACTATCTAATTGTTTTTTCTGACCTTCGTTGCGTGAACTATGCAATAGTCGATATCGAAACAACGGGTGGAGCTCCCAAGAGTTCCAAAATCACGGAAATCGCGATCTACAAGCACGATGGTGAGAAGGTCATCGACGAATTTGTCACCTTGATCAATCCCGAAATGCCGATTCCACCGTTCATTGTGAACCTCACGGGAATCAACGATTCAATGGTGCGCGATGCACCAAAATTCTACGAAATCGCGAAAGACATTGTTGAATTCACCTCCGATTGCGTGTTTGTTGCGCACAACGTTGGCTTCGATTATGGCATCATTCGCCATGAATTTCGCCTCTTGGGTTACGATTACCGACGTCCCCATTTGTGTACCGTTCGCGCCTCTCGCTATGTCATTCCCGGTCACGATTCCTATAGTTTGGGGAAATTGACCCGAAGCCTTGGCATCGAATTGGTGGGGCGCCACAGAGCGGGTGGAGATGCGTTTGCGACTGCGAAATTGTTCACCTTACTCATTGAAAAGGACAAATCGGGTCTTTCAACCTTCATTCAGGAAGAACTCAATCCAAAACGCTTGCATCCGAATCTCGACTTGGAGGTGATCGATGAAATTCCAAATAAAACAGGGATTTATCGCTTTTACAATGAAATGAATCAATTGATTTATATTGGAAAGAGCGTTCACATCAAAACGCGGATTGAGCAGCACTTGCGGAACAACCAGACGAAAAAAGGAATTGAGATGCAGCAAGAGATTGCGCGTATCGAATTTGAATTGACGGGCTCAGAGCTGATCGCTTTGTTGTTGGAAAGTCAATTGATCAAACACCACCAACCCATTTACAACCGTGCGCTGCGAAAGAACAAATTTCCATTTGGCTTGTATTACTTCACAGATGAGCGTGGCTACATTCAATTGCACGTTGCGGCTACGGGTAAAATGCAAGAAGTTCCTTTGTTGAGCTTCAGCTCGAAACGCGACGCAACGAATCAATTGGAACGCATGGTGGAGGAATTTGAACTTTGTCAGAAATTGTGTAACACCTATAAATCAGGGAGCAGTTGCTTTCGATATACGATCAAAGAATGCCACGGAGCTTGTGTACAAGAAGAACCAACTGAAAGCTACAATGAACGCTGTGCACGGCTGATCGACGACCTCATGATGAACAACGAAACTTTCTTCATCGTTGACAAAGGTCGAACGAAAAGCGAAAAAAGTTTGATTTACGTTGAATCGGGCACGTTACGTGGCTCCGGTTATGCGCCGTTTCACTTCAACCGTTTGAAACCTGAAAAATGGGATCGGTTTATTGACATTACTTCCGACGATCGCGACGCACGCACGATTTTGAAGTTGTTTTTAAGAAAAGATGATACGCACGAAATTGTGCGAATGTAAGTGAATTTCCTCACGAATTCATCATCGTTCCCATCACCCAATTTACAATCATCACTACCACAATTACTCCAACTACTATAATCATTCTGCACATTTTAGGTTCAATAAAAGGCACCAAGCACTCACAAATACGATCATATCAATAACGCTTCCTTGAACCATTTTTGAATCTGTCTCGCTTCTATAAGTTAGAACGTGACAACTTCACTTTCCGTTGGAATTCGTGCAAAAAAAATCCCGTGCTAACAATTGCTGTCGGCACGGGAATTAGAAAGTATGAATTAAACTGGCTTACACCTTTTCAACATCTAGTTTTGCTTTCTTCGAAAAATCGATCAAAAGTGGCGTAGCGATGCACAATGAAGAGTATGTACCTACAACTACACCAATCATCAATGCGAAGATAAATCCTTGAATCGCAGCTCCACCAAAGAAGAAGATCACAATCAACACCAAGAAGGTGGTCATCGAAGTATTGATGGTTCGAGACAGTGTAGAATTTAATGCGTTGTTTATATTCTCCTTATCTTCTACTCCTTTGTACAATCCTAAATTCTCACGAATACGGTCATACACAATAACGGTGTCATTGATCGAGTAACCAATTACTGTCAAGAGCGCTGCGATAAGTGCTTGATCGACATCCATGTTGAAAGGTAGAATTCCATGCAAGAGCGCAAAGATTCCGAGAACTAGAAAAACGTCGTGCATCATCGCTAGAATTGCACCTGTTGAATACTGCCATTTTCCAAATCGTAGTAAAATGTAGGCAAAGATTGCAATCAACGAAAGTACGATCGCCCACGTGGAGCCTTTGATAAGTTCGTCTGAAACAGTTGGCGAAACAGAACGTGATTCAACGATCGTGTAGTTTCCTAAAGTTGGTTTGAATTTTTCAAGACCTTCAATCAACTTCAATTTCACTTCCTCATTTGCCCCCTCTTTGGAACGCAAATAGTTCGTAGAAATTTCGAGGTAATAAGAACTGGCTTTTGTTTTCGCATCAACAGATGATTTTACGCTTGCACCTTCGTTAAATAGCGCTGTTAAGTCATTTTTAACTGTTTCAACGTGACCTGTTGTTGATTTTGCAAATTTCACACCAAACGTTCGTCCACCAGAGAACTCGACACTTGGATTCAATCCACGAGCAACGATCGAGATGATTCCACCAACAATCATCACACCAGAGATCATGTAATAAAGTTTCCGCTTTCCAACGAAATCGAATTTAAAATTCTTGAATGTGTTTTTTGTAAAACGTGTTTCGAACGTAACAACCGCACCTTTCTTCATCCACCAATTGATAAGCAAACGCGAAATAACCAATGCAGCAAAGACAGATGTGAAAATACCGATGATCAAGGTAGTTGCGAACGACTCAATTGGACCTGAACCAAACACTTTCAAGATAATTGCCGTCAATAAGGTTGTTACGTTGGCATCAATGATGGACGAGAGTGCTTTTTGGAAACCTACGTCTATTGAAGATTTCAAATCCTTTCCTGCGGCCTGTTCCTCACGGATTCGCTCAAAGATCAATACGTTGGCATCCACGGCCATACCAATTGTCAACACGATCCCCGCCATACCGGCAAGGGTCAAGACCGCACCAAAGGACGCAAGTGCACCAAAGATGAACAAGATATTTGCGAAAAGTGCAATATCAGCAACGATACCAGCCTTTCCGTAGTAGAAAATCATGTAAACGAATACCACGAGTAAAGCAATCCCGAAAGAGATCAAACCAGCTTTGGCGTTAGACGCCCCAATCGTTGGACCCACTTTTGTTTGTTCTTTGATCACACATGGTGCAGGAAGTGCACCACCATTCAACAAGCCCGCTAAGTTATCTGCGTCTTCAGTGGAGAAATTTCCAGTAATTTGTGTGTTTCCGTCAGTAATTGGATTGATTACGTTTGGAGCACTAAAAACCAAATCATCCATTGTGATGGCGATAATTCGATTCACATTTTCCTCAGTCATTTGTGCCCACTTGTCCGCACCTTCTTGCGTCATGCGCAAACCAACAGCAATTTTACCTTCTTGCTCATTGTAATCACGCGAAGCAGACTCAATATCTTTTCCACCAACTCGTGCTTTTCCACCTTCTGGAATTCTACATGGGTAGATAAAATAACCTGTTTTTTCACCTGATTGAAGTTTCACTTTCTCCAAATCCGCTCCCCACATGAATTTACAATCTGGAGGAAGTACGTTTAAAATGTCTTCTCGAGCGAGCAATTTAGTCACCTTATCTTTATCCCCCGCTTCAACAAACGCTTGTGATTGTCCAAGAATTGAAACCATCTGACCCAAGCCATTTTTACCTTTTGATTTGTTGAGAGACTCTTCAAGTGAACCCAATTTAGTATCCGCACCAGTCGTATCGATTTTTGTTGAATCAACCTCAACTGCTTTCGCCATTTCTGAATTCGACAATAGAACAGCTTCTTGCCATTGTGGAAGTTGTTGGTTGAAATCAAACGTTTCAAAAAACTGAAGATTTGCTGTTGATTTCAATTTTTCAGCTACAGACACCTCATCTTGCACCCCAGGAAGTTCGATGTACAAACGGTTGTTTGATGGATCTTTCTGAATGTTCGGCTGAGCCACACCAAATTGATTGATTCGGCGGTTCATGATTTCTTCGACACCGTCCATCGCACTAGACTCTTGCGCTTTCAAGAAATTAACTACGTCCGCATCGGTAGATTTGATACTTAGTTCATCGATTTCAGAAATTGCGAAAAGCATGACCATTTTACCGCTGTTCTTCTTAGCATTCTCTGCTTGGAAGTAATCAATAAAATCTCCGCCGTTCGCCTCATAACGAGCAAGCGCTGCATCATAAATCAAGCTGAATCTAGATCCTTTATCACTGTTTTGAGCAAAGCTTTTCACCAATTCCGGAACTGAAATTTCCATGGTAACGCTCATCCCTCCAACAAGGTCAAGTCCGAAAGCGAGACTTCTCTTTTTTACTTCTTTAAATGTCGATCCGAAAAGTGGATAAACCGATTTGTCTGCTTTCAACATCAAAATTTGGTTGATATAAGCAGATTTCGCCAACTCTCTTGCTTCAGACGATTTAACCTGAACATAAGTGCCGTTTGGCAATGCAACGGAGTCAGCTCCATTTAAGTTGGCAAATAACTCGTCAACTTGCTGTTGTGCTTGCTTCTCCGCCTTTTTCTCCTCGGAGTTCGCCACCCAGGTAAATGACAGTTGATAGATACACACGAGTGTCAACAACCCGGTTAAAAACCAAAAAAATCCTTTATTACGCATTTTTGTATATTAATTTGTTTATAAACTAAGCCCTATACGTTGCAAAAAGCTCGACACAGCGCGGCCGCAAATATAGTCTTAAACTTTTTTAAAGTCAACAGAAAATAAGTGAATTAAATCCTTGTTCTGCTGGCAATTTCCTCGTGAAAACATGTGATCTTAAACGAAACCCGAAATTAGAGGAGCTCAATCGAGTTGATTCAGCATTGATAGGGGTCTATTGAGCAATTTTGGATGTACGCAATTGTACTTCTGCTCTGCTTGTTTTGTGTATAAATGAAGTGGGTATTTCCGTCAATCACACGAAAGATGCGAACTGGAATAACTTCTTGACGCGTTGAACTGACTGTCGCAGCAATTTGTCCGTTTCCATCCAACGAAAACTTCTTGAAACCTCTAAACGAACGAGCATCAGGATCGAATGAAGACTTGGCAGCCTTCGATTCAGTATTCAAAATGCTATTCAAATCACGCCATTGTAACTGGACATTTACCAATGAAAACGCACCAAAAAAATCCAAATGCGTAATTATTTCTCGAGGTTCTTGTTCGTTGGATTCTTTCTTTGAATCGTCCTTTTCAGTTGATTTCGAATGAATTTTTTTCGAACTAACAGCGGCACGGACATTCATATCCAATCCTACTAAGAGCAGGACAAATGCAGAAATTAGTATAATTCGAAGTTTCAACATACGTTATTGAGAGCAGTAAATGTAGTATTTAATTTTTACGATTTCAAGGAATCATGTACCATTCCAATAATTATTCGACGCAGTTAGAGTGTTTTCGAAAATTCAACAATTTGGCTCGCGAAATTTTCCCACGAATTGGCTTTCTTTTCATTCGCGATAGTGGCACTCATCTTCTCTTTCATATTCTCAATAAAATAGCGCCGAGTTGCCTCCGCAATTTGCTTGGGATCTGGTTCATTCACGATCAAGCCATTCGACTCATGGTGAATACTTTCTTTCAAGCCGCCCACATCGGTAGCGATAATGGGTAAATTGAAATGGTGCGCAATTGCGGTGATTCCACTTTGCGTCGCGCTTTTATAGGTCAACATGCACACTTCGCTGGCCGAAAAGAAGTCAGACACTTGATCGTCGGAAATATAATCGGTGAATAAGTGTACACGAGAACTCAGACTTTCTTTGTCGATGATCCCTTGATACTTGTCGAAGGAGCCGTAAATTTCTCCCGCAACGATGAGTTCAATTGATTCATCGAGCAACGGAAGTGCTTGCAAAAGAATGTCCAACCCTTTGTAGTCTCGAATAAATCCGAAAAAAAGCAAGTATTTTTTGTTTGGGTCGAGTTGTAATTTCTCTACCGCTGTGTTTCGCTCCTGAATTGCCCCAAACTGGTTGTATACAGGGTGATCAATTCGCAAGTAGTTCGCGTTCGGTTTTAGTAAGAGCAAATCGTGCAATACTTTATCGCTCATTACCACAAAACCATCTGTATGTTTCAAGAAAAAACGATTGGCAGGTTTGTCAAAAAAGCGCTTTTCGTGTGGAATCATGTTATCGAGAATCGCAACTCGCTTCGTGGATTTGTTCATTCGTTTAAACACTCCACCAAGTGACGGAGCAAAAAAGGTCATCCAATATTTCGTGATAATAACATCTGGCGCGTCCTTTCGAATTCGTCGGGCTGTTTTTCGATAGGTGATGGGGTTCACAGTATCTAGTATTTCAACCGCTGGAATTTTATCTGGCTGATCGCTGTCCGTCACGTATTGTGTTTCACCTGGAAAAAGAAAATTCGGATATTGTCGCTTGAAGGTATATGCTTTAATTTCATGTTTTTTCTCCAATGCACGGAAAAGCAAGGCGTTAAATTGCGCAATTCCCCCGCGAAATGGATAAAAGGTAGAAAGAAAGGATATTTTCATTCAGTTGTTAATGTATTTCGATGGATTCGAGATGATGAACCGCTGCGACCAATTGTGTGGGTGTGATGTCATGCATACACGCTTGTTCACGCGAACACGTATTTCCGAAATAGCACTCGCAGCCCGTTTCTGGCTCAATGATGACGCCTCTTCCATACAACTCAAATTCATGTTTATTGAAAATGGTATTGCACAGCACCATCTTCTTTTTGAGTCCAGTAGCGATGTGCATCATCATGGAAACTTGCGTAACAACAATATCAACTCCGCTCACCAAACCGATGAATTCTTCTAATGAAAAATGTCCGGGATAGAACACGTTTGCCTCTTGGGACATGCGTTCATTCTTCTCGTGCTCCAACTCCCCTCCAACAAATACAGGATAAAATCCTTCGTTCGTGAGTTTAATGGCCAACTCAATCCAAGCTTCATTCGACCAAAGCCTTGTATTCCAACGAGGTCCGCAGCCAGTATTGAGAGCGACCACCGTTTTTCCATTGGATTTATCGGCAAATTTCGCTTTCCATTTAGCCGAATATTCGTGATTTAAGTTGAGTTTGTATTCTTCTTTATTGAATGTGAAATTGCAAATTTCGAAACTTTCTTCGAGGTAACTTTTGGTGTTTTCTTGTGAAACGCGATCAAACAATCCTGTGAGAATTTTGTGTTCTGCTCGCGGACTTGCTGCGATGATGTGACCATTTTCCCAAGAGTAACCCAATTTTTCCTTTGCGTTTACTTTTTTGAGAAGCAAGCAAGCTTCAATTTCTTTATCGAGGTTCAAGGCGATATCGTACTCGCTATTTTCGATCACAAACAACGCGGTTGCATCCCATTTGTAGATGATGTCGATCTCTTCTTTCGGCAAAATGGCTGGGCTCAGTGTCAACCACGTAAAATGCGGGTTTTCGTATTCACTCCTAAATTTTTCCAACAAGGGAGTCGTTCGAATGACATCCCCCAAGGCTCCAAGTTTGATGATGAGGATTCGTTTGCCCGTCTTTTCATAACTTGAACAATTGGTGCATTCCACACCGAATTTCTTGTTGGGAATACAGGGAATTCCTGTTCTAAAATGACGGCAATCAAACTTAATATCTTCGTATTTCATTCACTATTAAATTTCCTGTAAAGATTGTGATTTTTTTTCTGATTCTCGTGGTAAGCACGGTTCGATTCTTTCTGTTTGTTCGATTTCGATAGTTCGTTTCAAAATCTAGAGGCGATTAACTTCTCTACCTCTTCACATTCAATGTTAACTCTCAACCTATCAATTGCATCACACTGACTCAAGAAACTTATTCAATTCCTGTTGAAACGAATTGGTAATAGCGTTCCGTTCCTTGGTCCAAATAGAATTGTCCTAGGACTTGGTTGAATTGATAGTGCAAATCGCGCTCGAACTTGTATATCAATCCAACATGTTTCGCGTACATGTCATATTTTTGAACAGAATCAATCAACGAATTGTCGCTTTCTAGTTCAACAACAAGCGTCGAATCGAAAAAGGTGTTATTAATTGTTGTATCGTCATGAATATCACGGTAAGAATACAATTGTTCACCATTCGTATTGTAGGCGTTGGCGTTCCAATTCTTCGCTAAGGTTGGAGCAAACACCAATTTGAGTACCCGTTGATTTTCTTCGACCAATTCAGCGTGGATTCCATGAATGATTCCGGTCCAAATGTCCTGAAGCACCCACGGATCGTTCGCGGTTGGTCGCACGAAGCGCTTGAATTCACGCGCAATTCTGCCTTCGTTGTCTACAAACGTATCTGCCCAATAGGTTTTCAGTTGATACCTCAATGTGTCGTGTTGATTGACATCATGATCGTGTTGAATTTCAATTACGTCATAAATCACATAGCGTCCCTGTTCAAGCCCAAAGTATTCGTGATGAAATTTGGGCGTTGGATTTTTAGCACATCCCAGTACTAGACCTACAAAAATGGCAAACAGAAGTATGTAGTAT
>JBFYPU010000019.1:0-3456 GCA_041303175.1 Crocinitomicaceae bacterium
TGCTTCGTTTTGGGGGCATTTCATTGCTCGCGCTGGCCACGATGCTCCTTTGGACAAAGGTTCAAGGCAGCACGTATATTCCCTACTCGGAATACAACATGCAGTATCGGGATTATGCCAATTTAATGGCTTGTTCAAGTGTTTCAGAGCAGATGAAGTATGCCCTAGAAAATGGGACGTATATCTTTGAACTCTTTGGTAATTCGCTAACAGAATTTTTTTCGCGATACACCGAAGGGTACATCGGAAATTTTGGTTGGCTGGAAGTGCCACTTCCGAGAAGTTTGTCCATTGTGATGTTTGTGTTTCTTTTCTTCGTGACGTTCTCACAAGAATCAATCTTCCGCCTCCGCATTTCACAACGACTGGTTTTTGCTGGAACAGGACTGCTGGTTTTCTTGCTCATCGTATTTTCTCAATACCTGATTTGGAATTGCAAAGGCGATGCGCTGATCACCAATCTGCAAGGACGGTATTTCATTCCCGTTTTTCCGCTTTTCTTTTTTGCACTGACGATGCGCGGAAAACGCTTCGTGAATTGGGTGCCAACTGCCGTTATAACTTTCTCCTTTGCGGCACTGCTTATCTCAACAATCGTAATTTACAAACGCTTTTATGTGCCCAACACGTACGTCGTGGAGACTGCGCTGTGCGATCATGAGACTCTACAAGACGATTGGAATTTTCGTACATCGAATCCAAAATACCGCGCGACAAATGCCTTTTCACGGAGTTCAGAAATGGCGTATTCTGGGAAGTATTCGGCGAAGCTAAACGACTCGATCCAGTATGGAACGTTGATCACCTTTGACGGCTGCAAATACGGCGACATCATTTATGCGGAAGCGTGGATGTATGGATCCGGGTTGATCGTTATTTCGGATTCATCCGCGAAAAAACTCTATCACACAGAGTCTAGCGGAGTAAACCAGCATGCGTGGAAAAAAGTCACGTTGGAAGTGAGAACATCATCTGCCATTAACAACGAGCCCATTTCATGTTATTTGTTCCGTCCAAAAGGATCAGGCGTTGCGTACGTCGATGATTTTAAAGTGATGATTCGAAGGCGCGTTTTTTAAAAACGGACTACTTCGAAATCAACTCATACAACTCATTCAAATTCGGAGAAATAATGATCTCGATGCGTCGGTTCTTGGCTTTGTCCGTTGTGCTCACGGGATGATATTCAGATCGACCTGCCGCCATCAATTGCTGTGGACTCATGCTTGAGTTTTTCAGCATAATTTCAACCACAGCCGTTGCGCGAAGCACCGACAATTCCCAGTTGTTTTTTGGATGAGACGCCTTGTTCAACACGTCTGTATCTGTGTGACCTTCCACGATGATTTCCAATTCTTTCTCGGTTTGCAATACTTTTGCCAATTCAACTAAGGCTTTTTGTCCTTCAGAATCCACCACTGTACTTCCCGATGGGAAAAGCAATTTTGCTTCAAGGCTGACGTAGATTTTGCCATTTTTCTCAACCACCGTCAATCCTTTGCTTTCAAATCCTTTGAGTGCGTTTGCCACCTTTAATTTTAACTCAAGCGTTGCAGCTTCTTGTCGGCTAAACATTTCTTCCAATTCACTCACGCGCTTTTGACGTTCATCCAACAACCGTTGTTTTTCGGCCAAGTCTTTTTCAACTGCCACCAATTCATCTTCGCGGCGTTGCAATTCCAGTTTTTTTGTTTCCAATTCAGACGTGAGCTCAGCCGTTTCTGAGGCACTCCCCAAGCGTAATTTGGTGTAATTGGTTTCAAGCGCTTCGTTGATTACAACCAATTGGTCATATTTCGCACGAAGAAAACGTGATTTTTGTCCAAGGTCCGTCGTGTCTGCACGCAAGCCATCCGCCTCTGTTTTTAGTAAATTGTACCGTCCTTGAATGTCCTTTGCGAGTGCCTCATTGGTCAACGCACTGCTTTTGAATTGCGCCAATTCTTCCGTACACGCCTGTTCACGCGCCAAAAGATCTTTGTATTTTTTAGATGGAACACACGACACAGCCGTTCCAAGTGCCAAGGCAACTAAACTAAACATCACAAAACGTTTCATATTCAAAATTGGATTTAAACAAAGTTCCACAATTTGCCGCTTGCTGCGGAAGCGAAGCCAATCACTTACAAACAGTGAACGGTTGATTATACTGTGAATGGTTATAATCTATCCCCGATCCCCGAGGGCCGAGGTGCTACATTGAGATGAACGCTGAGCCTGCCGAAGTGCAGTCGAAACGCTCTCGAAGCCCGAAGCCCAGAAAACTAATTTAACCGAGGGCTGAGCGCAGTCGAAGTCCGTCTCAAAAAAGATTCGTATCTTAGATTAGCTACGTCAAATCTAACATGAATGAAAGGCTACATGTACATCCTTCGTTGCTCAGATGATACTTACTATACTGGCAGTACGATAAATCTTGAACTGCGAATAGCCCAACATCAAAGTGGTGAAGGAGCAAATCACACGAAGAAAAGGCTTCCAGTTGAGCTCATTTATTACGAAGAATTCGATCGAATCGACACGGCGTTTTATCGAGAAAAACAAGTTCAAGGTTGGGGTAGAAAAAAGAAAGAAGCGTTGATTTATGGTAAAAACTCAAATTTAAATGATTTAGCGCAGTGTCAAAATGCAACACATTACTTAAGGGAGAAATGAATGGTAAAAATGTACGGACTTCGACTGCGCTCAGCCCTCGGGTTCTAGTGCTAATAAAAAAACTATAAGCGCGGGCTGAGCGCAGTCGAAGCCCGAAGCCCGAAGCCAACTCCCCGTCTCAACAACACCCACTCCCCGGAGCGCAACTCTCGCCACCACTCACGTCGGGCATTGCGTCCACCTGTTCCAACGCATCCAAAAACGTTTCAACCGACTGAGCGCCACTGATTCCATATTGGTTATTGAAGATGAAAAACGGAACGCCTGAAACGCCCAATTTCTGATAGTATGCAATTTCATCCTGAACGCTTTTCGCAATAGTTTGATCGTTCACTACCGCGTCAACTTTGGCAGCATCCCAACCGAAATCCGCGAGAATGGAATGCAACACTTCTGGTCTATTCAACTCCAACGGTTCTTCAAAATAGGCCTTCAAAAAACGTTCTTTCAGCTCCGCCTTGAACCCTTCTTGTCCCGCAACGTGCAACAATTGATGCAAAGGAAGCGTGTTGATCGCGAGCCACGATTTACCAAAATCGAAGTCGATCCCAACCGTTTTTCCGACTTCTTCCAATCGGTCTGTCATTCCTTTTACGACATCGAGACTTCCAAATTTATTGACGAGGTACGTATCGCGATCCAATCCTTCAAGTGGAATCGTTGGATCCAATTGATACGGATGCCATGTCACCTCAACGGGCGTTCCTTTCCAACGCTCCAAGGCCGCTTCAAATTTCCGTTTTCCCACGTAGCACCATGGGCAGGCAACATCGGATACAATATCTACTTTAATCATTTCTT
>JBFYPU010000020.1:0-5054 GCA_041303175.1 Crocinitomicaceae bacterium
ACCAATGTCCAATTCCAACCGTATTCCACTAACTGAGAGACCAAGCCAACCACCACAAGAATCGACCACCCGAGCCACGTGTATAAACTTGGAGTGATCTGTTTTCGAACAAGTTGAACAATATAAATTGATTGGGCGACTGCCAAGAATAGACCAGCAAAGAGGTTAATGAGAATCGCGTAATCTTGGTTCATTGTTCAGCCGTCGGATTGGATTTGACCATGACGAATGTACCAATAGAATTCCGTAATCGAAGTGCTTTTTTAACCAGATGGGCTCGTGATCGATAAATTTATAACCTTGTTCTGGCTAGCAGCCCACTGATCCGAAGGAAAGTATGAGTTCTTGATCCACTTTTTCGCCTTTCGCGTTCGTCGCTGGTGTCCAATTTCCAGGAAGTTCTTTGAGCAATTCAAGCATTTTTAGATCAATCGCCGTATTTCCAGAAGTTGATTCCCATTCCACTTTATCGATTTTCCCATATTTCGTAATGGTGAAACGAACTTTTCCAGGACTGAATTCTTCGGATTTGATCCCTGCCGTTAAGTTGACACTATTCTTTTGGAAATAATTGATTAGGTCGGCTTTACTTCCTTCATAGAACGCCTCCGTTTCGGGAACAACTGTAATGTAATAGACGAATGATTCCACTTCTATTTCTCCACTAGTCTCATTTTTGCGGGTAACAATGGATTCAACGCTGAAATTATTCGAGTAATCGAGGGAGTGCAATAAGGCCAGTTGACTCGCATTCAATTTACCCGAATTCCCCACTTCCATCCGCAGATCTTCATTCACGAGCTTGGAAATTTTAAGGTCTGCAAATGAAAGTATTCCGTCGGTAGATCCCTTTGGAACGAGGTTATGGATGGATGTAGCGGAAAGTAACTTCTCTTTAGAAATGGTGGCATTAAACCGCGACTCGATGGCTAGGTGAAATGCAGGCTCATTGTCGAACATTCTCGATATGAAACGCTTAGTGTTGGAGCCGTTGGAGTTGTTAACTGATGAGGGATCATCAGTGGATTTAGTGTTTTGCTGCTCTGAATGTTGAAGCGTGTAATCGCCTTGGTTCAAATAAACAATGGCCACTGAACTAAATGCTAGGAAAACAATTGAACATATAATGATGATGCTTTTTTTCATAATCGACAATTTAGAGATACGCCCAAATGTAGAGCAATCAGTTCTTTAATCGGTTCAATCAAATGTAAAATGATGTAAATCTTTTGTAAAAGCATTTCTCTTCTTCCAGATTCGGATAGCTTTGTGGTATGGTTTGGAGACAGTTTATAACTTCGTGTGTAACGCTCAGTTTGTCCGTGCTATTTGTGCAGACAGTGTTTGCGCAACGGTCGTATACTCAAAAAAATATTGAAGTTGCCTTGAGAATGGTTGGGCATGAGGTACTCTTGAGTGTTGGCGATAGCACTTCGCGGGTGTTGCCAATAAAGAAGGAAAAGGGTCAATACCGAATTGAATTCGCGACAGAGTTTGGTGTACATCCAGATAGCTTGGTGAAAACGGTGAAACGCGTAATGCGAGAAACGAACATGAGCGCAAGCTATATCCTGCAAGTCGCTGAATGTGAATCGGACGATATTGTTTACAGTTTTGAAGTGAAGAAAGTGCTTCAGAAGGACATCATTCCTTGTGGATCACGCAGTTTGCCCAAGTCGTGTTACGCGCTCTTGTTTACGTTAAAAGATGAACAGCAAATCGTTGATCCAGCCAAGAATCGAGTGGAGAGCAACTCAAACTTTTTGATTGTCGGTCTGGTGGGAATTGCCTTGCTCATCGCTGGAATTTCAGTGGTCATCTTTCGAAAAAGAAGAAACCGATCCACGGAACTCGATTCAGACATCATCGCTTTGGGCAAGTTTCACTTCAATAAAAAGAAGGCTGAACTCATACTTGCAGAAAAGCGCATCGAACTAACGGGAAAGGAAGCGGATTTACTGCTTTTACTGTACAATGAAGCGAACAAAACCGTAGAACGAGACGATATTCTCCGAGCCGTCTGGAACGACGATGGCGATTATGTTGGGCGAACCTTAGATGTGTTTATCTCAAAATTGCGCAAGAAACTCGAAGCCGATTCGAGCATTCAGATTGTGAATGTGCGCAGCGTTGGCTACAAGCTCGTGATGGATTGATGAAATTCAAAATTCAGTTGTGTGTGTTGTGTTACACAGTTGGTTATAATTCAAGGCTATCTTTGAACAAACAGTGTATACCAAATGAAATCGATTCTTCTCTCCATGGCCTGTATGCTCTCTGCTGCAAGCCTTTTCTCACAACAAGCGGAAACCTTTAGTATTGAAATTGAACCGCTTACAATTGCTGATGCCCCTGGCGTTCACTCCTTTTCGGTGGGGATCACATCGGATCAAAAATGGGTGATTCTCGGCGGTCGCATAGATGGATTGCACCAGCGTCAGCCATGGGCGTCCTTTTTGGAACAAGACAACAACAAACACGTTTTTGTGATTGATCCGTTGACGGAACAAGTTTGGTTTAAAGATCTAAGTGGGTTGTCGCCGGCGTTATTTGAACAGTTGCAATCCACGAATCAGCAGTTTTATCAACGCGATACGATGCTATACATTACTGGTGGCTACGGTCGAAGCGATACCCAAAACGCGCACCAAACATTTCCGAATTTAACGGCTATTTCGGTGAATGAGTTGGCTCTGGCAGTGATCAACAACGCCCCAATTGATTCCTGTTTTAGGCAAATCACTGACGAACGTTTTAAAGTGACAGGTGGGCAAATGGAGTACCTTGACGGCACGTTCTACTTAGTTGGTGGTCAGCTTTTTGACGGGTTGTACAATCCAATGGGGCCCAACAATGGACCAGGATTCACACAAATTTACAGCAATGAAATCCGAACCTTTACATTGAACGATAATGGAACAACGATCACTGTTTTGGATTATCAAGCTGTGCATGATACCGTTAATTTGCATAGACGTGATTACAACATGAGCGCACAGATTTTTCCAAATGGCGATCAGGGATTTACAGCCTTTTCAGGTGTTTTTGACTATGCCGACATGCCCTACTTGAATAGTGTCGATATATTTGGACCAACAAATTATACTGTGAACACTACGTTTAATCAATATTTGAGTCAATACCACTCGGCTAAATTGCCCATTTACGATACGGCTGTGAATGTCATGCACACTCTATTTTTTGGTGGGTTGAGCCAGTTCACGCTAAACAGTTCAGGGAATCTTGTGGAGGATATCAATGTTCCCTTTGTGAGCACAATCAGTCGCGTGACGCGTGACGCCAGCGGCTCCATGGAAGAGGTCGACCTCGGGTATGTTCAAATGCCTACGCTCGTTGGGGCCGGTGCCGAGTTTATTCCCATTGAACCATATTATTACGATAATGATATTTTAAACCTCAACGCCGTTCCTTCCACCAAAACGCTGGTAGGCTATATATATGGCGGAATCGAGAGCAGTGCACCCAACATTTTTTTCTCCAATACGGGGAGCCAAAGTTTTGCCAGTAATGTCATTTTTAAAGTGTTCATTAACAAATCCACAGTGGGCATCCATCAAGAAGTGAAATTGGAAGGAGGGAATGTTGTACAACTTGAAATTCATCCGAATCCCGTTCGAAACAAATTGAATCTTTCCTTTTTTGCTGGATCACAACGCCAAATGAGCGTTCAAGTTTTTGATTCGGGCGGACAGTTGCAGCTTTCTCAACCAATTGAAGTATTTGAGATCGGTATGCAGGAATACAAGTTATCCACCGCTGATTTGAGTTCAGGGACGTATATCGTTCGTGTGGGGGATGGTGTCCTTTTTGATCAAAAGAAATTCATTAAAAAGTAATCGGATGCGCTTAGCAATTTTTCTTTGTATCAATGCTTTTTTCACCACAATTTCTGCACAGCAAGACTACGAGTTGGAAAGGGGGCAACTCTTTGTTGATGTTTCATTTTTAGCGCACGATTCATTAGAGGGTCGAGAAACGGGTAGCAAAGGGGAAGCAATGGCCGCAGCGTATATCGCTGATCGCTTCAAGCAATTGGGGTTAACTCAACTTCGTTCGACGGATGCTAGTTACTTTCAAACCTTTGAAAAGAATGTTCTGGCAAACCCACACGATGCATCGGAAAGTGAACACATCGTAACTGGTAAAAATGTGATCGGTTTTTTGGACAATGATGCGGGGAAAACGTTAGTTATTGGTGCTCATTATGACCATTTGGGCTGGGGTGGTTCTGGCTCGTTACACGTTGGTGATTCCGCCATACACAATGGGGCAGACGACAATGCTAGCGGGGTGGCAGCACTCCTTTTTCTTGCAAAGCGGCTTTCGGAATTAGATCTCAGCAGTAATGTGGTGTTTATTGCCTTTAGTGGTGAAGAAATGGGATTGCTTGGCTCTAACTATTTTGTGAACCATCCACTCATCGATTTGACCGCGGTCAATTATATGATCAATATGGATATGGTGGGGCGGCTTGACGCTCAGCGGAGTTTAGCCATATACGGAGTTGGGACATCCGCCTCCTTTATTCCTGCAATTCATGCGATTGAGACACCAGCGTTCCAGTTTGCAATGGATTCTTCTGGATTTGGACCAAGTGATCATACTTCATTTTATGTGAATGACATCCCGGTGCTTCATTTTTTTACAGGACAGCATGCTCAGTATCACAAGCCTGAAGATGATGTTGAATGGATCAATTTTGATGGGATTTTTGATGTTTCGCTTTTCATTGAACAATTGATAGTTTCGCTGGATACTGAGACGAAGCTGCAATTTTCGAAAACAAAAGACACCAAGAATGAGGAACAAAGCTTTAAGGTAACCCTAGGAATCATGCCCGATTATATGTTCACTGGCAATGGTTTACGGATTGATGGTGCCAAAGAAGGTCGTCCAGCGCACACAGCGGGATTAATCAAAGGGGATATTCTTCTCAAAATGGGAAAATTCGAAATCACCGATATTTATAGTTACATGGATGCGCTAAATGCGTTTGAAAAGGGTAACTCCACTAAGATTGTGTACCTCAGGAA
>JBFYPU010000021.1:0-27777 GCA_041303175.1 Crocinitomicaceae bacterium
TAACAGCATTATTTCATTACTGCATTTTATTTAACCAAAGATTCTCCATAGCTTTGATGTAATTATAAAATGTGCTTATGAAAAGAAAACTACTTGTACTGATGATGCCCATTTTGGGTGCATTCTTCGGTCATTCTCAAGCGGAATTAACCGTGGTGGCGCCAGCTGGTGCATCCACAACTGGATTGCGCGCTCCGAATGGAACCACTGCTCACACAACCATGAGAGGTGTAATTATTGTAACAGCAGCAGAGCTTGCTGCAATTCCTGGTGGAACAACCCTTACGAAGTTAGGATTTGTGTTGACCGCAGGAACAACAGCGAGTGGAAACATTCAAATGTACCTTGAAAACACTGCAGATGTTACGAATCTGAAATCAACTACGTGGGCAACAGCGATTTCTACGATGACTAGCGTCTACAATGGTGCTTATGCGATTCCTTCGGCTGCTGGAAATGTGGATTTGACCCTGACAACACCCTTCGTGTATACGGGAGGATCCATATACGTTGCATACGATTATTTGGGAACAACATTTGGCGCAGTGGGTGCGATTTATTCTGCCAATAGTACGCTCGCTGGCGGGTGGAAAGGAGATGTTAGTGCAACAACCACTCCTCCAGCCACGATAACATTGAGTTCTGCTTTTCGCCCAAATATTCGTTTTTCGTTCACCAATCCATTCACGAATGAGTTGAACGTATCGGGTGTCGCGGGTGAGACAGGTATTTTTAACAATACCATTAAAACGACTCAAACGGTAACTTCGGTAATTGCAAACACTTCTCAAGGTGATTTGACGAATGTGCCTGTAACACTTGCTGTGACAGGAGCGAATCCGTATACAGTTACGCAAACAATTCCTACGATTACGTCTGGTGGAACATCTACGCTTCTGTTTACCAACGTTCCAACAGGTACCTTGGGCGCGCAAACGCTTACAGTTTCTATACCATCGGATGAAAACAACACAAATAACTCAAGAACGTTTACACAGCAAGTGCAGTGTGATACGATCAGTTATGCGCAGTCTCCGGTTCAATCGGGTGGAGTTGGTTTCAATACTGGAGCGGGCTTGATTGCAAATAAATTTACCATTCCAAATACCATCCAAACGTATGTGAAAAGTGTTTCCAACTACTTCCCTACTGCCACAAGCAATGCTGGTAATACCATGAAGGGAATTTTACTTGATGGAAATGGAGTGATTTTAGATTCTACAGCGGTTATTTCTGTTACTGCAGGTATGCTTGGAACGAAACAAAACTTCGATTTCCTCAATGGCGCGATTGACGTTTCAGGTGGTGACATCTACGTAGGATTCAGACAAGATGCGAATGCAACAACGGGATATTTCCCATTTGCAAATCAGAACAACTCTTATGTTGACCCGAATGCCGCTGCAACGTTTAACTTGTTTGGTGGAGGAACATCACCGCTTGGATCAGGTTTGGGATACATGATGATTGAGGCGACATTGACATTCGGAACATTCGATGCACCGAATTCATCAACGAATGGAACGGTTTGTTCAAACTCAACTTTGACGATCTCTCCACAAGCTGGATACTCGAACTATAACTTCTTTATCAATGGAACAAGTGTACAAAACGGACCTTCGTCTACATACACAACAGCTCCACTTACATCAGGCGTGACGTTTAACGTTGATATTACAAATGGAGCATGTCCAGTAAGTAGCAATGTGGGAACAATCTCGATCGTTTCTGCACTTGTAAACAATATCTCTGCTGGAATTTGTCCAGGTCAAACGTATACGTTCGGATCACAGACGCTAAGCGCAGGTGGATCGTATACGGAAACGCTAATATCTGTTTCTGGATGTGATAGTATTGTGAATTTAACATTGGCGGACTTGCAACCAACATCAAGTACGTTGAACGCGTCTATTTGCCAAGGAGATACGTACACACTTGGATCTCAAACCCTTTCAACATCTGGAACATACACAGAGATTATCCCAAATGCGGCTGGTTGCGACAGTACAGTTACACTTACGTTGACCGTAAATAATCCATCAGCAACATCGGAAACCTTGATCGTATGTGAGAATATCTATGTATTTGGTACACAAACCTTGAATGCGTCAGGAACGTATACGGAAACATTCACGAATGTAGCAGGATGCGACAGTGTTGTTACACTCGACTTGACGATGAATCCACCGGTTTCGTTGAATGCAATTGCATCTGGTACAACCATCAATGCATCGGGTTCTGCTTCAATAAACACGTTCCAATGGGTAGATTGTGCAACTGGAGATCCTATTGTAGGAGCAACTTCTTCTAGCTTTAGCCCAACGACAAATGGATCGTATCAAGTGATTGGGACGAACCCAGCAGGATGTGTTGAAACATCAAACTGTGTGACTATAAGTACAATTGGAATTGATGAATTGTCACTTGACGCGTTGATTAGTGTTTATCCAAACCCAGCTACAACAACAGTTAACGCTGTTTCAAATGGTGGAGATATCCAATCATACACGGTAGTTGATGTGAGCGGAAAAGTTATTCTTTCTGAAATCGTTGACGGTGGAACGAAAGAAGTTGAATTCTCTGTTCAAAGCTTCGAAAATGGGGCGTACATCCTCGAGTTGAATACCGCTGGAGGAACGATCGCTAAGCCTTTCGTTAAGAAATAGAATAAACAACATACTTCTGGAAAGCCCTGGCATCTTTTGTCAGGGCTTTTTTTGTGGTGTAAGTTTAAGACTGATGTTTCACAGAGCCACTTGGCGTGATCGTCGATATGAGCGCATGTGATCATTTCATTGAGATATCCCAACATTCATGCTTCTTTTAATCAGAACATGGGTTGCCAAAAAAACGGAGAACTCACCTTTTAGAAGTTGGCTTTTGCTCTTTTTGCATTTCTACAAGAACGTTGCGATCATGCTGTTCGGAATCGCTGAAGTGCGTTTCATCCAAGATGTGGTTGTTCTGAATAGTGGTGAAGGTGCGCGATCCTCTCGGCATCAAGTAATTGAATTGTGTCAAAAAAAATGACTACCTGAAACCAGATAGTCATTTTAATAAAGTTTGCAACGTCCTCAAGGAACGTTCACTGAAATTTAAACATCTTGTTCGTACTCCCAAGTGTAGGTCGTTGAACCATCAACTTGAGTCACTTTCAATTCTTTGTTTTTCAACTTAACGATTGTGAATGTAGCAACATCACCATCTGCGTCCGTTGTTGTAATAGTTGTTTTGTCATCGTTCAATACCCATGTTCCAGTATCCGTGCTCACAATAAAACCAACAGTGTACGTTACTTCATACGTCCCATCTTTTCTCAATTTAAGAACAGTTGCTGGAAAATTTGCCGTTACATCAGAGGTTGTGCTTCCAATTGTGACAGACACTTTTGTCGCTTTCCACGAATTCACCAAACGAGCCTTTGCTGTCAAGAGTGAATAGTTCGCTCCCTCTTCATATCTGTCACACGCTGTGAAAGACACTGCAACCACTAAAAGGAATGCTAGTTTTGTTAAAGTTGATTTCATCATTTTCAATTTGTTTTAAAGTTGATTATACATGCAAAAGTAAGCAATACGCAACAATTCCTAGCGGATTACCTTTATATTTGTTCGCATTGGAATAAAGTCAACGAAAATGAATAGAAATCAAGAACTGCTAGATAAGCGCGAAGCATCAAAGGTTGGTGGGGGTGAAGCACGTGTGGCTCGTCAACATGAACAGGGAAAATTAACCGCACGTGAGCGGGTAATGCTTTTGCTGGATGAAGGTTCGTTTCAGGAAATTGGAGCGTTCGTGGAGCACGAATCGGTGTCGTTTGGTTTGGATAAAATGAGGTTTCCAGGTGATGGTGTTGTGACAGGTTATGGCACCATTCACGGTCGATTGATGTATGTGTTTTCACAGGATTTCACCGTTTTAGGTGGTTCACTTTCCAAGACGCACGCAGATAAAATATGTAGAATCTTGGATCTTGCCATGAAAAACGGCGCACCTGTGATCGGATTGAATGATTCGGGAGGAGCGCGGATCCAAGAGGGTGTGGTTTCGCTCGCAGGCTATGCTGACATATTTTATAGAAACACACGCGCTTCAGGAGCTATTCCGCAATTGAGCGTGATCATGGGGCCTTGTGCAGGTGGCGCCGTCTATTCTCCGGCATTGACCGATTTTGTTTTTATGGTGGAGGACACTTCCTACATGTTTGTGACTGGACCAAACGTTGTGAAAACCGTTACGCACGAGGAAGTCTCATCTGAAGATTTGGGTGGAGCGAAAGCACATGCTGAAAAATCAGGGGTCAACCATTTTACGGCGAGCAACGATGTGGAGGCACTAAAAAAAGTACGCGACATTCTCACGTATATGCCTCAAAATGCAGGGGAGGGTGCACCACTAACTAGTCAATTCGATTTTTCGGCTGCCAAAAACAAGGCAATTCAACAGGTTCTTCCCGACAATATCAACTCGCCCTACGACATTCGGAAAGTGATTGACGCAGTAATTGATGATGAGAGCTTCCGTGAAGTTCATGCGGATTTCGCCAAAAACATCGTGGTCGGTTTTGCACGAATTGAAGGTAGATCAATTGGTATTGTCGCCAATCAACCGGCATCGCTAGCGGGTGTTCTCGATATAGATGCATCTCGTAAAGCTGCGCGCTTTGTTCGTTTTTGTGATTCATTCAACATTCCATTATTGGTGCTTGAAGATGTGCCTGGATTCCTTCCGGGTACAGATCAGGAGTGGCGTGGAATCATCACACATGGTGCGAAATTGCTTTATGCATTCGCCGAGGCTACCGTTCCAAGAATCACCGTGATCACACGAAAAGCGTATGGTGGTGCGTTTGATGTGATGAATTCAAAGAGCATTGGAGCCGACCTCAACTTTGCGTGGCCAACAGCGGAAATCGCAGTGATGGGCGCAAAGGGAGCCGCAGAAATCATCTTCAAACGTGAGATTACTGAGGCAGAAAATCCTGCCGGAAAATGGATAGAAAAAGAAGCAGAATATGCTGAGCTCTTCGCCAATCCCTACCGAGCAGCAGAGAGGGGTATCATTGATGAAGTTATTTTACCTGAAGAAACGCGTGCCAAGTTGATCGCCGGGTTTAAGATGCTCGAGAATAAAATGGAAACCTTGCCCAACAAAAAGCACGGAAACATACCGTTGTAGATTGTTGGATAACTGGACTATTGGATTAATAGATATTCATTCATCGAACGATCCAACGATCTAATAATCGAACGATCTAATGATCTAATAATCCTTTTCATTTCCTTACTTTTGTGGTCATTAATCAAATCTCATGTATAGAACGCATACCTGTGGCGAATTGCGCCGCGAACACATTGGAACTAAAGTAACACTATCTGGTTGGGTACAAACCATTCGCGACAAGGGAACACTTGTTTGGGTGGATATGCGCGACCGTTATGGCATTACCCAAATTGTGGCTGAATCGGAAACAAGTGAGGAGGTGATGACAACCTTGAAATCGCTCGGAAGAGAGTTTGTAATTCAAGTTGTGGGAACTGTTGCCTTAAGAAGTTCGGCAAATCCGAATATTCCAACAGGAGAAATTGAAATCAAGGTGGAGCAGGTGAAGGTGTTGAATGCATCTCTAACGCCCCCATTTACCATAGAAGACATAACAGACGGAGGGGATGAATTGCGGGCTCAATACCGCTATTTGGATTTGCGGAGAAAGCCTGTTCAAGATAAATTACGCCTGCGAAACAAAGTGGCGCTAGAAACACGAAAATACTTGGACTCCAAAGATTTTTTGGATGTTGAAACACCAGTTTTGATCAAATCTACACCGGAAGGCGCACGTGATTTTGTCGTACCAAGTAGAATGAATGAAGGGCAGTTTTACGCACTTCCGCAATCACCGCAAACCTTCAAACAGTTGTTAATGGTTTCAGGATTTGATCGCTACTACCAAATTGTGAAATGCTTCCGTGATGAAGATTTGCGTGCAGATCGTCAACCCGAGTTTACGCAGATAGATTGTGAGATGGCGTTTGTTGAGCAAGAAGATATCCTCAATACGTTCGAGGGATTGATTCAATATTTGTTTTCGACGGTATTGGGGGTTCAACTCGATGAGAAATTCCCAAGAATGACGTACGCTGAAGCGATGGAGCGCTATGGCTCCGATAAACCAGACATTCGTTACGGGATGGAGTTCGTTGATCTCACCTCAATTGCAAAAGGGAACGGGTTTGCCATTTTTGATGACTCAGAGGCAATTTTGGCAATCAATGCCGAGCAGTGTGCCGTATACACGCGAAAGCAATTGGATGAATTGACGGATTGGGTGCGACGCCCTCAAATTGGTTGCAAAGGCTTGATTTACCTTCGCTGCAACGAAGATGGAACATTTAAATCTTCTGTCGATAAATTTTATACTGAAGCGGATTTAGCAAGATGGGCAGCCGCAGCGAATGCGAAACCAGGTGATTTGATCCTTGTGTTAAGTGGCGAACTTGCAAAAACGCGCAAGCAACTCAACGAATTGCGACTCCACATGGGGAATGAACTTGGTTTGAGAAATCCAAAAGTATTCAAACCGTTGTGGGTGTTGGACTTTCCTCTCTTGGAATGGGACGAAAACACGAATCGTTACCATGCTATGCACCACCCATTTACATCTCCAAAGCCCGAAGATGAGCATTTGTTGAATACGCATCCAGGTGAGGTTCGTGCGAATGCATACGATTTGGCAATGAATGGTGTAGAATTAGGTGGAGGCTCCATCCGAATCCATGACCGAGAGGTGCAATCTAGAATGTTTGACCTCCTTGGATTTAGCAAAGAAGAAGCAGAAGCGCAATTCGGATTTTTGATGTCGGCATTCGAATATGGTGCCCCACCGCACGGGGGCTTGGCTTTTGGTTTGGATCGCCTTGTCGCAACGATGGGAGGATCAGAATCTATCCGGGATTACATCGCCTTCCCCAAAAACAACAGTGGTCGCGACGTCATGATTGACGCACCTTCTCCGCTCAATAATGAACAATTGTCAGAACTGAGCATACAACTTCTTAAATAGTGCGCATGTAGCTTACTGCCCGTGTGCATGCTTTTGTGATAAATTTTAATTGAAATTCAAATGGGAATAACGGACATCATCGGTTACCTCGCAAGTGCCTTTGTACTTGTATCGTTTTTAATGAAGGAAATAACGACGTTGCGCTACGTAAACATCGTTGGCTGTAGTTTTTTTATCCTCTACGGAAGTCTCATTTTCTCAGCACCCATCGTGATTACAAATGTGGCAATCGTGTGTGTTAATGTTTTTTACCTCGCAAAGGCTAGAAGGGCCTCTCAAAAAGGTTGAGTTAACACACGTTAGTAATGATAAAAGGGAATTATAAACCATAGCGTTAGTATGGCTGATCGAATACTGAATGACTAGATTCTCTTGCTACAGACTGTTCAATTTGAATCCTTCTCCCACAACTTTGAACGAAGTACGTCTGTTACGTTGATGGTATTCCTCTCGGACAACTTCAGTTTCCTGAGCATTTATGTAGGCCTCTGTAAGAATTATGCGATCTCCAGCTGCATCCAGCTTGGGTTTCTTGTTCTCGTCTTTGAGGAAATTGGGCTGCGACTCACCGTACCCAACCGCCTTCAATCGGTTTTCAGGAATACCTTTGCTGATCAAGTAATCGACACACGACTTTGCTCTGCGCTCGGCCAACGATTTGTTGTACTTTTCCGTCCCGCGCGAGTCTGTGTGTGAATTGATTTCTACGACGAGGTTGTTGTTTAGAATCAAGAAATCGTACAACTCATCCAAGATTGTTTTTGAAATGGGGCGCAGTGTGGAGGAATTGAAATCGTATTCAATACCGTCAATTTCAATTTCATCGGTCGGAATCGGACGAAGGTAAAAATCTTGAACAATCGTAGTTGTTGATGTAATTGGTTTCGTATTTACCGTGGCAGCATCTGCGAAGTATTTGGGCTTCTGTGCCTTGATAAAAATTTCTTGGTTCTTCTCCAACTCCTTGCTATAGAAACCGTTTTCGTCGGTCAGAATATCAAACGGAGTAAATGCAAAATCGACATCCTTGAACGTGAGGGTTGTGTTTGGTAGGATCTCTTGCGTGTCGTCGTCGTAGGCAACACCTTCCAACATGATCCGAATCGGCTCGTTTTTTACCTTATAAATATCGTAACAATGTCCGGCATCACAATCGGCGCGATCACTCGAAAAATAGCCGTAGTGCATCATCGCATCCCAAATAATGTATGCATCGTCCTGACTAGAATTAATAGGAATTCCCATGTTTTCAGGCTGGTCGTACGATTTATTTTCCTTATTGTAGCCGGCTTTGTAGATATCAAGTCCACCAATAGAATTGTGACCGTTTGAACTGAAAAACAGGGCAGAAGATATTTCGTGATAGAACGGTGCCACTTCGTCCAATTCCGAGTTGATGGGCAGGCCTAAATTTGTCGCCTCACCAATTGCGTTTCCTGTTTCATCGAGAGAAATTTTCCAAAGGTCCATACCTCCTTGACCGCCTGGACGATTGCTCGAGAAAAGGAGTGTCAATCCATCGATGGTCACAAAAGGATTTATGCTGCGATAACCAGGCAAATTAACTGATTCAGGCAATTTGAACGCTTCGTAGAATTTGAAATCGACCATACGAGCTAAATAAATGCTTTGCTCCGAACGGTCTTCGTCGTTCCAGCGGGTGTAATAGATGACGTTATTTGTACTGAATGTACCCGACGCGTCATGCTGTGCGGAATTCAACGGTCGACCGAAGTTCTTGGCATCTGCCCAAACACTGTCTTCGTTCATTTCTGTCCAGTACAAATCGCAGAGATAGGCTGATTCTTGCTTTTCGGGATCGAAAATAACACCGCCGTCGCGCGCGCTCGTGAACATTAAACGGTTTTCATTGCCGAAGTACATGGGCGCAAAAGACGCCGTACCACGATTGAAAACGGATGTATCAGCCATTTCAACGACCACCAATTTCTTCGTGTGGGTTTCATCCATGGCATAAAAACAGCCCGTAATACTAAGCTGGGCGCTCCTCAAAAGAGAATCGGAATAGTTATCAGATTTGATATATGATTCAAAGGTGTAGATCGCATCTTGGTAATGCTTCATGTTCATTTGTGAAACGCCAAGATGATAGAGATCCTCAGGATAGGATTTAACCGTTTTTTGCTCCGCAAAATGAGTCTCTGCCTTTTGATAGTCGAATGTCCGCAATAAACAAATTCCGATTTGATGTTCGATGTAGTCTTTTACAGGAACAGAACGAGTCGAATCAATCTCGGTGTCCTTATTTTTCAAGCGTTGCTTCGAGAACGACACTTCATACGGTAATATCATCGTTTTCGCTCCAGCTGTATCGCTCAGTGCATTCTGATAATTGATCAACGCATTGTGATAATCAGCATGTTTAAAGAACTCATCGGCATGGTACAACCAAACTTTGCGGGATTGACTTGTCGCTAGAAATGGAAGCAAAATCAAGACAAGAACAAGGTATTTTTTCAAGGGACTCTTCATTACAATCGAGGACAAATTTTGGCTGTTTGTGGTTTGATTTTCTTGTGGATATAGGTAAACGATAGTTCAAAACCACCGCGACCCGAGGATACCGTTGACAAGCTGGAAATATTGAAATCGTACCCTACTTTCGCAACAATTTGATCCAGCTTTGCACCAAAAGTGATGATTCCTGCATCATTGTTACGATAAATCAATCCGCCTAGGAGATACAGATCCGATCCTTTTAGGTAAAATCCTGCTTCCAACGCATAGGTGTGCTCCCTGAATTCGCGCTGCTGCATAAATAACACTTTGGGAACTACATAAAATGTTTCAGTGAAATTAATCCGCGCACCCACATGACCATAAAAGCGTCTCGGCAAACTGTTGTCATTCGCGAGAAAACTCTCCTTAGGTTCAATTAAGTTGAATGCTGAAACACCAATAAATGGATTCAATCTGGCTTCTTGCTTCGCAAAGAAATACATGAAACCAACATTCGTCACTGGAACTATCACCGATTGACTTGGGAAGTTTTCATTCGAGCTAATTGTTTGGTCAAAACCACCACCGTTGCTCGTTGTATACTGATTGTCATACGTCAACAGTTGATATTCGAGTGATTTTTGTGCGAGTCCTGCCTGAATTCCAAAGGAGATGTTATGGCGCTTTCGCTTGTCGACCGGTGTGGTGTACGCAACCGAAGCAGCACCTTGAAGAACATTGAAGTTCCCAATTCCAGCTCTAAAATTAGTGATCTGCCCGCCAAATCCCCATTTTCCTTTCGGGACATCCAAACTGATCAACGCAGATGTGTACGGTTTATAATTCACGGATTTCCATTGCGTTCGGTATTGAGCGTGAATCCGCCAATTTCCATCAAAAACACCCGTCAATGCAGGATTGAGAAACAAGGGCGCTGCGTCATACATCGACAAGTGAGCATCTTGCGTTCTACCCAAAAATGAAGATCCAACGATGAAAAATATACATAGAGTTCTCTGAATCATCTCTAACGAATTAAGGTGACGTCACCAGATTGCTTAATAATTTTGTCATTGGCGAGTGTGACAGCGAAGGTCCACGTGTATACGCCAATTGGAGCGGGTTCACCATTAAATGTTCCATCCCATCCGATAAGTGCATCTGTAGACGTGAAAATCAATTCTCCCCAGTTGTTATACACTTTGTAATCCACCGTTTTGAAGGGTCCACCTCGAATGATGTGCACATCATTTTCTCCATCTCCATTGGGTGAAAAGCCCGAAGGTAACACTGGTGGCAGCGCGATCGTTACATTTTTAATTACGGTGTCTTGACATCCATTTGCATCGGTAACAATTAACATGACATCGAAATCGCCTCCTTCAGCAAAACTATGAATCGGATTTTGTGCATTATCTCCCTCGCCATCACCGTAGTTCCAGAGCCAATCATTGATTCCCGTTCCACTGGATTGATCAGTGAAATAAACATTTTCCAATACCAAAGCTGGATTTGGAGTGAAGGTGAAGTTTGCTGTTGGCGCTCCGTAAATGAATAAATTCATCATTGTATCGTCTATACAACCGAGTGCGGAAGTAACGGTGAGCGACACGGGATAATTTCCGGAAGTTCCAAAAACGTATGATGGATTTTGAACATTTTGAACAGTTCCATTTCCAAAATCGAAGCTCCATGAGGCAATGCTTCCACTCGAAATAAAGCTCAAATCTGTGAAGACAATAGGCGTGTTTTCGCAAACTACGGTAGGAGAAAAATCCGCGATGGGAACGGGGTTCACTGTAATTGGATACGAGATTGTGTCTGAACAGCCATTACTTCCAGTTGCGATGAGTTGAGCCGTATAATTCCCATCGGCGGGATAGGTGTGCAAGGGATTTTCTGCAATCGAAGTTCCCGTGTCGCCAAATTGCCAATCCCAAGTAGCAATCGTGCCGTCTGTCGTGGTGGAGAGGTCATCGAAAACAGTATTGTCGCCAAAACAAGCCGTTGTAAAACTAAAGTCTGCTATCGGAGCGTCAAGGAATGTAATCGTTACGATGTCATTGTCGGGAACACAACCGAAGACGCTGGCCGTTGTCAACATCAAATTCACCGAACCGTTGGAAATATCGAGGGCCGATGGAATGTAATTTGTGATCAAAAAGGAATTGCTCGGACTAAATGTACCTGTTCCTAATGTTGACCAAGATCCAGTTGTGTTAGCACCAGTAATGGATCCATTGAGTTGAACGATTTGATTGTTACAGAAATCTTGGTTAATTCCAGCATTTGCCTGTGGCGGTACAATGAAAAATACACGCATGGAGTCGTAGTAAGATGGACAGATTCCTGCTGTCGTCGTTAGATATACATCCACAAATCCTGCTGTCGTGTCAGGCGTTGTAATCGTGTATTGTGTGTTGAGTGAACCAGCAGATACAACCGACCCAAATCCGTCCGTTGACCACGTTGTCGAGAATCCTGGCGTGACTGTTCCTGATAGATCCATCAAGTTCAAATTCGCACAAACACTATCGCTGGAAGTAATTGCTACATCGGGCGCATTAACGAAGGTAACCTGAATGAAATCTTGTTCAGCGAGACAATTGCCGTTGTTTGTTGACGTTAACGTGAGTGTAATATTTCCAACAAGGGTGTCGGCTGAACTCACATTGTAGCTTGTCACGGGATCTGTCGCACTCGGTGAGTAGTTTCCTGATCCAGATGTCGTCCAAAGTCCTGAAGTTGTCGATCCTGTTACACTGCCGTTCAAGTTGATTTGTGTTTCCGTTGCACAAAGGACCAAATCTGCACCAGCAAATACACTTGGAGCTTCAGTAAAATGAATGGTGAGCGAATCCACGTGATCTGGACAAGCGAAGAAGCTCCCCGCGGAGGTCAAATAGAGCACGACGCTATCATTTGCAATGTCGGTTGGCGATGGCGTGTAGGTTGTAACTAGGTTTCCAGGATTGCCAAATGCGCCGCCACTTCCTCCTGTCCAATCCGCACCAGCGGCATAAAAGACGTTTCCAGCAATCGGAATCACACCAATATTGTTTTTGCAATAGGAATTATCACCGCCTGCTTCCGTGAGAGGCGATTGAACGAATGACACCACAATCGTATCGCGAACGGGGTCACAGTTTCCAGTAGACTCCAAAACAAATGTGAGCGGACCTTGTGTATAATCGCCCGGACTGAAATCATAAGTAGTCACTAAATTTGTGGGTGAATTCAGGGTTCCTGTGCCGTTGAGAACTGTCCAGAGCCCAGTCGATGCACCACCCGACACACTTCCGTTGAGGTTCAAGGTAGCAACACCGTTGCACAAGGTGGTGTCGTTTCCAGCTTTCGTGATCACTTTTCGATTGAACGATGACATATAATGGTAAAGACAACCAGTTAATGGCCCACCGTTGATCACACCCAAGGAGAACAATCCGGATGAATTGGTGATCAAATTTTGCGTGCCCACTGCGATTTGAGCTGTCGTGTAATCAATTTGTGCACCGCGCCAAAGTCCGCCTGTTCCAGGAACAATGTTAAAAGCCGCTGCTGGCACCAGTGCTGCGCTTCCATTTAATTGGAAATTTCCCTCATCGCCATCGCGACATAGGATGTTCAGCAAAAATTGTTGCGCGTTATTTCGACCGAATGCGACTTCATCTGAACCCGCACAATTTGTTGGGGGAATAATCGCCAAACCAAGCTCACATCCGTATCCAGACATGTGAACAACGTAGACGGGTTTATCTGCATTGATCGACGTTAAGGGCTGTAAAATAGAGTATTGCCACGTGCTCCCTTGATTCAACAATTGGGTTGTTACCGCCCCATCATTTACTGTGACCGTCGTGAAATTTTCGCTAGCGATAATGAAGACTGATTCGTTTGATCCAGCATTCAGGAAGCCTCTGTTGATGATGTATTCATTTCCAATGACATCCGTAGGAACAATTTGATCGCCCATTAAATCGAAACAACTACCTCCACCTGCAGGATTCACAGAGTCATCATTGATGGTAACAGAAACGGGATTGTTTGAAATAACGACTGAACCGCTGAGCGAATTTCCGGCTGTGCTCGTAGATTGCGTTACATTTTGACAGGTGTAGACATTTCCAGCGAAGGGCAAAAAGACAGAATAAGTCACGTTTGCGGGATGCCCACCCACAACAGCGCACCTTGGTGTGATATATACTGTGGTGTTGTCCTGCGTAGCGATGACTGAGAAATATTGATAGGGCTGGGTAACAATGCCGTCGCCATTTCGATCGGTCGTTAAGTTGCGATTGTTCCACAGTGTTTGAAAAGGCACAACGAATTCTGTTCCCATCCCATTTTGACCTTTAAGCGAATACGTTTCAGGGTTGTTGGGCGTTCCGGGCGTGATGGTAATCATATCGGAGATAAAATCATACACCACTGTGATCAACTCATCCGATGTGATTTTAATCCCAGATGTAAGAACAGCGTCGGCGGGTTTGCTTTCGAGATCATTTACGATGTGATTCAAAGGAACGGAACTTACGGTATTTGCGGGAACAATAAATGTTGTGTCGTAACCTTGTGATGGAAGTTGCAGACGAACGGTTGATGGAGTGGAGAAGGACGAAATGCGAAACGCGAGCTGAACATTTCCATCGTGATCTGGTGTTACCCATGGCGCCGCAAACCAGAATACCGTGTCAATTTGTGCGTGGAGATTGCTCAACGATAGTTGACCGAGCATGAACACCACTATAAAATATTTTAATTGCTTCATGAGGCCTAATTTTTCTCTTTTTCTTCAATGGATTTCTTCAATTCATCGATAATGCTCTTGTTGAGTTCATCGTCTTCTTCTGACATTGATGGCTTTTTACGACTGATCACAAATGACAACATCACTTCGTGTGAACCAGCTTGATAGGATGCCAAGGGCGATAAGGTATAATCATATCCATAGGCTAAATTGAATCGATCACTGATTTGCATTCCAGCGGAAATACCCACAGCATCGTCTGATCGATAAATCAATCCAACCCAATATTTTTTGTTGAACGTTGTTTTAAGCATCACGGAATATTGCAAGGGCACAGGCCGAACATAGCGCACAAGGACACTCGGTTGAATGTCTATGGGCATTTTCTTTTTCTTCGGATCGGCGTTGAGATTGAAATTTAATCCTGCAATTCCAGTGTAATGAAATTCCAAATTGCTGTTGTAGGTTGTAAATTGCAGGCGATTTGCCAATAAATGATCCAAGGATCCCATGAGGAAGAATTTTTTCGAGTAGAGATGAAAACCTGTACTAACGTCCAATGCACTCGCTGAGTAGACATTGCCAGTCAATACTTCATCTCCTTGATCAGCCAATTGCGCATCGTACAATTTTACACGGTATTGCATAAAGCCTGGCTGAATTCCCAAGCCCAATTTCAATTTATCAGAAAGCTTAAAATGATGGGCATAATTCAAATAAATTCCCGTGTTTTGCGTAATTCCAGCCGTTTCCGAAATCAAGGATACACCGTAACCAATCTTACCATCGTTCTTCACAGATCCCGAGAAATTTCCCATGATCAAACTGGGTGCACCTTCAAAGCCAACCCACTGATTGCGGTAGGTGATGTTCGCTTGGTGGATTTCTCTGCTCCCTGCAATGGCCGGATTGTAGTAAAAATCGTTTAGCAAAAAGTTCGAGTAAACCGCGCGCTGCTGTGCCGAAACAGATGCAGAACACCCAACGAATAAAGCGATGATAAGTAGTGTCTTCATCTTAGTTTTGCGTTTTAAGAATTAATACAGTCCCCTTAAAAATATCGGCTTCTTCACCGAGGTTGTTGATGTCTATTACATAGTAATACGTTCCGTCTGGAAGCAGTTCACCGTTGTAGGTCCCATCCCAAGGATAGTTGTAACCGATGGATGAATACAATTGCTGTCCCCATTGATTATAGACTTCCACAAGTGCATTTGGATACAATAGATTAATGAAACTAAGTTTCCAAATATCATTCTTTCCATCTCCGTTTGGTGAAATGGCATTCGGAATGAGCGTTGTTATTTCCGTCGTAACCGTATTAATGGTGACGGTTTGAGACGAGCTGTCGGAACAACCAAGTGCGCCTGTAACGTATAGCGTAATTTCATAAGTTCCATTGCTGAAATACGTATTTGTTGGATCCTCAAGGATGGATGTATTGTTGTTTCCGAAGTCCCAATAGTAGGTCGTTTCGTTCAAGGATGTATTGAAAAAGTTGAATACGGCTCCAATGTTCAACCCGTTGTTCGTGTTGTACGTGAAACTGGCTGATGGAAATGGGGGAACGTTCAAGAGTTGGACGATTGTGTCAAAACACCCATTAACGGTTCCCACAATGTGTGTGATTGTATAATCTCCCGGATTTGAGAATAGTTGCGTTGGGTTTTCTGTTGCACTGCTTCCAACACCTCCAAAATCGTAATACCAGTAGTTCAACGCGTCGCTAGTTGTAGTAGAATTGTCTGTGAAGTTCACAATGATTTGATTATTCGGACAATCAGATGAGGCCAAGTAGGAAGCTACGGGAATTTCAAAGGCGTCAACCGATTGAATGATCGTATCCGTGCAACCAACGCTTGAAGTGACAACCAACTGCACATCGTAGCTGCCAGAAGTTCCAAAGGAATGACTAGGAGATTGATCCGTAGATGTTTGCGTATCGCCAAAATTCCAATCCCAATTGGTGAGCGTTCCGTATCCTGTGAGCGAGAAATCGGTAAAATCAGAGCCGTCGTAGAGACAGTTTTCGGTAAAGTTGAAATTCGCAAATGGCGGCGCGACAAACACGATTTGAACCACATCGTCCTCTGCGTTACAACCATTGTTATTCGTTGATGTCAAGGTTAAAAATAAATTCGCGCCTGAGATCTCAGATGCTGTTGGCGCATACGTGGCTGTGAGATTGGTTGGTCCTCCAGAGAATGTTCCTGCGCCTCCTGACCAGATTCCAGTGGTTGTTGGCCCAGTGATTACGCCACTTAGGTCAACACTTGCGTCATTCGAACAAACTAAGAAATTGACACCTGCGTCTACAATGGGTGGCGCGGTAAATAGAACGAGAACACTGTCGTAAACCGTGTTACAGTCTCCGTTTCCAGTAGATTCGAGGTACAACATGATCGATCCATTCGTCACGTCGGTTGGACTCGGTTGATAGTTCGCGTTCAGCGCTAAGTTGTTGGGCACAAAAAGTCCGCCACCGGATGTGGTCCATTTCCCCGTTGTTGTTGATCCTGAAACAGATCCTGAAAGGGTGACATTGGGAGCGTTTTGACAAACAGATATGGTGTCCGTACCACTGTCCACGATGGGCGCACCCGTGAAAGTTACGGTCATCGTGTCGGTTTCGGCTTCACAATTGCCCATTCCGGTGGATGTGAGCACTAAACTTACCGATCCTGCGCTTAAATCTGCTAGTGATGGCGTGTATTCTGCATCTAAATCGGCTGGGCTCGGGGTAAATGTTCCTGTGCCCAAGGTTGACCAAGTCCCGGTTGATGCTCCTCCATTTATGCTTCCTGCAAGTTGCACTATCTCATTGTTTTCACACACTGTTTGATCAGCTGATGCCGAAACGATAGGTGCTGCGGTCACATTGAGGATGATCGTGTCTTTTCGCACAGGGCAGGATCCGGTTGAGGTCAAAATGAGTTGAATAGGTGAAATGAGTGTGTCGAGTTGACTTGGTAAATATTCGTTGATTAAAAGCGTGGATGCATTCGCAAATCCGCCAAATCCACTCGTGCTCCATGTTCCTGTTATATCTCCTCCACCTACAATTCCAGATAACGGGAGCGTCCGATTTGCACAAATTGTGGTGTCATTGCCAATCGTTACAAATGGATAGGAATCAAATTCAGATAGATACGCATATGCTGCGCCAGTTCCATCATTTCCTTGTAGCATGCCCAAGCCAAAAATATCACCAGTATTCGTCACTTCATTGTAGGATCCAACAGGAACTTGAGCCGTGGATAGATGAATCCTCGCCATTTTATACCCTCCCGACGTTCCGGGAACATTCACAAACTGTGCAGCCGTTATCAATGATGGGTTTCCGTTGATTTCAAATTGATCCTCAAAACCTGAGCGCGTGTACACAAAAAGTCCGAGGGAATCGCTGGATGTACGCGTAAATGCTGTTGAATAGGTCCCAGCGCAACTCAGATGTGGAACCTGGGCGCCACTCAATTCGCAACCATAACCCGAGGCGTGCCAAACATAAACAGGCTTTGTAGTTTGAATAAACGTTTGCTGATCGGTGAGGATAATTTCGTAGGTTTCGCTCCAATTGATTAAGGTGTTGGTTGAAGTGCTTGTGTTTGTCACCGTAATGCCCGTTCCATTTTGTGTAGCAAGAACATATACACGATCGAAGGTTGAGGTCCCTTTGTGAATCACGAAGTCATTACCCGTATAATCCGCATTCGTGATTTGATCGCCCATCGAATTGGAACAGGCGCCTTGAGTGAGAGCTCCCGAAAAAACAGTCACCGATATGGGCTTGTTGGAAGAAACGATCGAACCAGCGAGGCTTGTCGCTCCAGCAACGTTCATGTCCCGTGCGCTATATGTTTGTCCCGTATTGAGAATAACTGAAAAGGTCGTGTTCGCTGCATGTCCAGTGATGGCCGTTCGCGGCGTGATTAAAACGGTTGTGTTGTCTTCGCTGGCTACAATGTCAATCGATGAAAATGAAGCGGGCGTAGTGACCGCGTTGCTCCACTGCTTTTGGAAGGGTGTATAAAAATTTGTACCCAATGCTTTATTTCCTTTCAAGGAAAAAATCTCTTTGTTGGTAGCGGATCCCAATTCATAAAATGCACCGATCATCGCCGTAGATTGGATTCGAATTCCATTATTGGACACGATATTCGCAGCTGGACTTTCAATCGAGGCCAAAAAAGTGGTCAAATCAACTGAGTTCGTACTGTTTGCGGGAATCGTGATTGTAATCGGAACAAAACCAAGATTTGCCGGTACTGAAACAACAATGGTTGCTGGAGTGTCATAGGTCATGAACCGCAAGGAAATCGGTGATTGACCCGAAGAAGCCGAAACTTCAGGGGCAGCGAACCAAAAGAGCGTGTCAATTTGTGATTGAACGGGAGTGAATAGAAATAGGAACAGCAAACTTGCGATCCAGCCTTTATAATGGTCTAGCACGGGTGTATTTGTCATTTTTCTAGTAGAAGAATTAATTCACTTTGAGCGAATTGAATGCAAAAGTAGATCAATTTTCTTTGAATTAAAAAAATATATTTAATCTTGGATTGCTAAGGGGGGTCGATGTCGAGTGCATCCGTGAAAAAAAGTATATTTGTTCTCATCTATCAATTATGTGATTTCATGAACAAAAGAGCGGATCAGTTATCCATTTACAATTCTCTAAACGGAAAAAAAGAACAGTTCAAACCAGTAAACAATGGATTTGTTGGTTTATACGTTTGTGGACCAACCGTCTACAGCAATGTTCACTTGGGTAATTGTCGCACCTTCATTTCGTTTGATATGGTGTACCGTTACTTGCTGCATCTTGGTTTCAAAGTGCGTTATGTCCGAAACATTACAGACGTGGGTCACTTGGTCGATGATGCGGATGAAGGAGAAGATAAAATTGCGAAGCGAGCGCGTTTGGAACAGTTGGAACCGATGGAAATTGTACAACAATACACGGTTGATTTTCACAACGTGATGGCACAATTCAACACATTTCCTCCCAACATTGAACCCACGGCCACGGGTCACATCATTGAGCAAATCACAATGATTGAGGCAATTTTGAAAAATGGCTATGCTTATGTCTCAAACGGGTCGGTTTATTTTGATGTCGAAAAGTACAATGCAACGCATCCGTATGGTGAACTTTCAGGTCGCAAGATCGAAGATTTGATTGCCAACACGCGTCAATTGGATGGGCAAGACGAAAAACGTGCACCTTTGGATTTTGCTTTGTGGAAAAATGCATCCGAGGAGCATTTAATGAAATGGCCTTCACCGTGGGGAATTGGTTTCCCTGGCTGGCATTTGGAATGTTCAGCAATGAGTACAAAATACCTCGGCGAAGAATTTGATATCCACGGTGGGGGAATGGATTTGAAATTTCCGCACCACGAATGTGAAATAGCACAAGGCTGCGCGGCAACAGGCAAAACGCCTGTGAACTATTGGATGCATGGAAACATGCTTACCCTGAACGGAAAAAAAATGGCGAAATCTACGGGAAATAGTTTGCTGCCTAGTGAATTGTTTTCTGGTGAAAATGACCTGCTCGACAAGGCTTTTGATCCGATGACCGTGCGCTTTTTTATGATGCAAGCCCATTACCGAAGCACACTCGATTTCACCTCAGACGCATTGATCGCAGCAGAAAAAGGCTATGCTCGATTGACCGAAGCGCTTGAAGTTCTCGGAAAATTAGTGCCGTCGGAGAGTTCTTCCCAAGATGTGGACGCAATCGTTGCCAACTTCTACGAAGCAATGAACGATGATTTCAATGCGCCAATTCTGGTAGCCCATTTGTTCGATGCCGTGAAATACATCAACTCTATAAATGATAAAAAAGCGACCATTTCCGCAAAGGATTTAGCCGCTCTTCAAGATGAAATGAATGCGTTTGTGGTGAACGTTCTCGGTTTGAAACAATCTGCTGTTCAAGGTGAAGCACGTCTTGCCCCAGTCATGGATTTGGTATTGGATTTACGCTCGGAAGCACGGACCAACAAGGATTGGACAACATCTGATAAAATCCGCGATGGCTTGGCCGCGGCTGGAATCGTTGTCAAGGATGGGAAAGAAGGGACTTCTTGGAATTAGTTTCCGCTATTTTCGCATGCCGAATTGATAGCGCAATCCTCCTGAAACGGACCCGAAGAGGTCGAGGGATGAAAAATCATACGTCAATGACCTTGAAAACATACCGGCAAATCCCAGTTCAGCGTTTATCGATAGTCGCTTTGAAATCGGAACGTCCATACCAAACGATAGGGCAAGCTGAGAGTTGATCTCGGAGGATTCATACATTTGACTCACAGAACTAACTTCCACAATTTCGCTGTTGAATCCTGGAACATTTTCACCGATGCCTGGGTTTGAATAGGTGGTGCTCCAATAATTGTCTCGTTGCTTTTGAAGACCAAAGCCAAGACTTGCTCCAGCATAGAAGACATCGGTAGCGAAAAACCCCAATTTTCGTTGAACACCAATCTTGAGTCCACCATTCCGAATTTGGGAATTATATAAATTGACGTCAAATAAACTATCGTTGTAGGTCAACGTTTGTGAGTGTGTACCATCACTTTGTGCACCTGTTGTCATGGTGACAACGAGCGACCAAGGTGAGTCAAAATGAAAGCGCTGCTCAAGTTGCAAGCGCTCGAAGTCATTCGTAGATGTCTTCAATCCAATGTCATATTTGTACTGCGCGAAGGAAACGGACGTTACAAAGATGAAACTAAGAAGGGTGAAATTTTTTCTGTTAAACAACATATTTTTTCTTTTTTGAGTTGACTTTCAAACGGAGCGAATCTGGAATTCGTATGAAACGTTTGGTTTTTAACATTTGTAATGGAGCGCCGACTGGAAGACTTCAGGCAAGTCTTCACTTTCATTTTCAAATTCAATTCGCGCAGCATTTTCAAGCCCATCCACAAAAAAATCAGTAATATTATCCTCTCAGACAAAATGAATAGAAAACGAGGAAAAATCTTCACTTAGATATCGAAAATGATTACTCCAGAAACTGACAAAAAACTCTTTTTAATTGATGCCTATGCACTCATTTTCCGTGCTTATTTCGCGTTTGTAAAGAATCCTAGAATCAATTCGAAGGGCCAAAATACTTCGGCAGCTTTCGGCTTCACGAATGCCTTGATCGATATTCTGAAAAATGAAAAACCGAGTCACATTGCTGTGGTGTTTGATCCGCCTGGAGGCTCCTCGATCCGAAGAGAAGAGTTTGCTGAATACAAAGCACACCGCGATGAAACGCCCGAAGGAATCGTGACGATGATTGAACCCATTAAAAACATCATCCGCGCCTTCAACATTCCCATTCTTCAAGTCGATTGCTACGAAGCCGATGACGTAATAGGAACGCTTTCCAAAATGGCCGAAAAAGAGGGGTTCACAACGTATATGATGACCCCCGACAAGGATTTTGGGCAATTGGTAACCGAGAAAACGATGATGTTTAAACCCGGTCGTGGAGGAAATCCAGCTGAGGTTTGGGGCGTTGCGGAGGTCTTGGAACGATTTGAAGTGGAGCGTGTGGAACAAGTCATTGATATTCTTGGATTACAAGGTGATGCCGCTGATAACATTCCTGGAATCCCTGGAATTGGCCCGAAAACGGCGTCGAAATTGTTACAAACATACGGTTCAGTAGAAAATCTAATCGCACATGCGCACGAACTCAAAGGAAAACAACGGGAAAACATTGAGAATTTCGCGCAGCAAGGGTTGATGTCGAAGTCACTTGCGACCATTGTGACGGATGTTGAGGTGGAATTCAACGAAGAAGATTTGGTTATGTCGCCATACGATGAACAAAAAATTGAAGAGGTGTTCACCGAGCTTGAATTTCGAAATTTGGCACAGCGCGTTTTGGGGAAGGATATTGTCATTAATGCATCCGTTACAGGGAAAAACGATCCGTCTCCGCAACTGGATTTGTTCGGGACACAAAGTCTGATCGAGGAACAAGAACCTGAACCAACGGGGGATTTCAAAACAATTGCGACCGAGAAACCGAGTTATCATTTGATTACGAAGCCGGACGAACGGAAAGCATTGTTGGACTTGTTGATGCAGCAACCTTCCGTTTGTTTTGATACAGAAACCGATAGTTTGGAAGCCTTACATGCAAATATCGTTGGTATGTCTTTTTCGTTCAAAGCGCGCGAAGCATACTACGTTGCCATACCATACAATTACGACGAAGCAAAAAGCATCGTTCAGGAGTTCAAACCTTTCTTCGAATCGAAGACCATTGAAAAGGTGGCGCACAACATCAAATACGATCTAAAAGTCATCAATCGCTACGACGTTGCAGTTAATGCACCGATGTTCGACACGATGATTGCACACTATTTAATCAATCCTGACTCAAAACTGGGAATGGATTACCTGTCGGAATTGTACCTCAAGTATAAACCGATTTCCATCGATACCTTGATTGGAAAAAAGGGCAAAGGACAGGGCAACATGGCAGATCTGAAACCAGAAGAAATTGTGGATTATGCCTGTGAAGACGCCGATATTACATGGCAACTCAAGGAATTGTTTTATCCCGAAATTCAAAAAGATCACTTGATCGATTTGTTCTATGGTATGGAAATGCCGTTGGTGAGTGTGCTCGCTGAAATGGAACAACAGGGAATCACAATTGACGCAGAAGGATTGGGCGTTTATTCCAAGGAATTGGGCAAAACGCTCATCGAATTGGAAGCTGGAATCAAAGCGGAATCAGGAATGGATTTTAACATCGACTCTCCGAAACAACTGGGAGAGGTGTTGTTTGATCACATGAAAATTTTCGGAAAAGCGAAGAAAACCAAAACAGGTCAATATGCCACTGGCGAGGATGTTCTCGATAAATTGAAACACGATCACCCGATCATCCCGATGATTTTGGATTACCGCCAATTGCGAAAATTGAAGAGTACGTATGTCGATCCGCTTCCAACCTTGATGGATCCTGTAGATGGACGCGTACACACGAATTACATGCAAACCGTCGCTGCGACCGGGCGCTTAAGTTCAAACAATCCAAACCTTCAAAACATTCCGATTCGAACGGAAAAAGGACGAGAAATTCGAAAATCCTTCATCCCGCGAGGACCAGAATACAAACTCATGGCAGCGGATTATTCGCAAATCGAGCTTCGAATCATTGCTGCGCTGAGTAACGATACCGCGATGATTGATGCCTTTCGAAGCGGTCACGACATTCACAAAGCCACAGCCGCAAAAGTGTTCAATGTCTCTATAGATGAGGTTACACGTGAACAGCGTAGTGCAGCGAAAGCAGTCAATTTTGGTATCATTTATGGTCAATCGGCTTTTGGTTTGTCACAAAATTTGGGCATTTCCCGCACCGAAGCCAAGCAAATCATCGACAGTTATTTTGCGCAATATAGCACCATCAAGGATTACATGGACGGAGCGGTAGCCAAAGCGCGCGAAAATGGATACGTGGAAACCATTATGATGCGCCGTCGGTATTTGAAAGACATCAACTCAGCCAATGCCGTTGTGCGTGGATTCGCCGAGCGAAATGCGGTCAATGCACCCATTCAAGGTTCTGCTGCCGACATCATAAAATTGGCCATGATTCGCGTTCAAAATGCGATGAAACGGGAAGGTTTGAAGTCCAAAATGCTCCTGCAAGTGCATGATGAGTTGGTGTTTGATGTACACGAAAGTGAAATTGAACAAATGAAAAAGCTGGTTAAAACAGAAATGGAAGCCGCGATTGAGTTGGTTGTGCCGATGGTTGTTGAAATGGAAATCGCGGATAACTGGCTGGACGCGCATTAAACCCTATGTCAAGGAGAAATGGATTTGTCATCATTGCTGCTTATGTCTGCATTCTTGTTGGCGGATGGGCTGGAACACAATTAAAGGTTGATTTCAGCCTCACAACCTTGAGTACCCGCAACAGCGAAGACTATCGAAATTACCAAGAATATTCCAAGCGATTCCCCGTCGAAGAAGATGGACTAGCAATTTCACTCCTTGCTAAAAAACCACTGGATTCTCGTTCCGATTTCAAACAACTGGAACAACTTCGGCTCGAAATTGAAAAGTTGAAGGGAATTGACGATGTACTTGGCATCACCTCCATGCAGGTGCCTGAAAAGTCTGTTTTGGGAGCGACACACCGAAAAATGATCCGCTTGGAATCCGACAAATTATTTCAAAAGCGATACAAAGAACTGGAACGATATCCCGATGTGACGCCAAAATTTCTTTCAGATGATCGAACGGCAACACGTTTTTTTCTTCAAGCAGATTGGGGTCAAACCTCACTCGAGAAAATTGAAGACCTTATCGATCAATACAATTTTTCCGAGGTACATTTCATGGGCAAGGAAGCATTTTTAAATGAAATGAAATCCAATCTGAGCAGTGAAATGTTTGTACTTCCACTCATTGCGGGTGCCATTTTGCTCCTTTTGTTTTTCATTTGGTTCCGCGATTTCAAGAGCTTAATCGTTGTGATGAGCGTCCTTGGCGTCAACCTTGCGCTGCTGTGTCTGCTGTTTTGGCTCAGCGGCATCCACATTGGGATCCTCACGTCCACAACGCCTTTGCTCATCGTTGTACTTTCCTTTTCAGACATTGTCCACATTCTTTTTAAATTCAAGCAACAAGACCCTAAAATTCCAATTCAAGAACGGTTAAATAGGACCATTCGTCCATTGCGGCTCCCGCTTTGGCTTACCTCACTAACCACTGCGATTGCATTCGCAATCTTTTTTGTAAGCGGTATCGATGAAATCATGGAATTTGCCTTCAGCGCCTGCTTTGGGATCATTTTGGCGTATCTCACAGCTCGTTTTCTCTTGCCGATATTCATTGAAGCGTTCAACATTTCTCCGTTTCAGCGGAATGCAGCGTTCAGCAGAATGGGTGAAAAATTGTTGCGTTGCTTGCCTTTTCACCGCGCCATTTCGATTATCGGTATCATCCTAACGGTGCTCGTTGTTGGGGCTTCCATCGCGCTTTTTGAAATCGATATTTCCTTTCACCAAACCTTCGGTGCCGATACGGGAATTGGAAAATCATTGCGCTTCACCGATGATAAGTTTGATGGCGTTCGAACCGTTGAAGTGATCCTAAAATCAAACAATGGATTCACCCCAGAAACGATTCAAAAAGTTGAGAAAATTGAAAAAATGCTGATCGAAAACTACCAGTGCCGATCGGTATTTAGTGTCAACACTGCCGTAAAACGCTTGAATCGGTTCAATCACTTCGGGATGCGCTCGCAATTCAAGATTCCAGACAAAATGGAGGATAAATTTGTGGCTCAATTGAAAAAATTCAAGCACGAATTAGGCCTGGTGAACGCCATGACGGATGACTGTAAACTGTTTCGAATTGTGGGTCGACTTCCCGATATTGGTAGTGCTGAAGCAATGAAACGAAACGAAGTCCTTGAAGCCCTATTGAAGCAAGTCGAAGGCGACGAGCACGCTGTCTTTATCAGTGGTTTTTCCTTTGTCAAGGATCATTCCTCCAAGCGAATCACCTTGTTTATTTTACTTGGGGTTGTACTAAGCCTACTCATTACGGCCGTTGTGATTGGCCTTGTTTTTAAGTCGATCCGCATTGCGCTGTTTGCCCTGCTTGTAAATTCTCTACCAGTCTTCTTTGGAATTTTGTTGATGCACTTATTGGGAATTGAATTGAATCCAACGACGGCCATGGCGCTTTCCATCATTCTTGGTTTGGCACTCGACGATACGATTTATTTACTCAGCACATTGAAGGAACACGACAAAAAAAATGCGCCCGAAGTCTTGGAATCCTGTATCCGCGAAAACACTTTCCCAGCGGCGGTGACCTCGATTATTTTGACCATCGGCTTTGGAATTCTAATGCTCTCTTCTATCGAATCCAATCGGAATATTGGTTTTTTGGTTGCAACTATGTTGTTAATTGCATTAATTTCGGACTTGGTAATTCTACCGGCATTGTTGCGCACATTTTGGACTAAAAAGAAGGTGGTTTGACCTATTTTATACTCATCGTTTATATCCTGATTTCGACTTTATTGTTGATTTACAGCATGGTGGAATTCACTCTTCTCCTCAATTATCTCTTTCGTAAAAATACACTCAAGCAAATCGAATGGAAGGAATTGCCACACGTCACCATTCAACTTCCGATGTACAACGAGTCGTACGTGGTGGAGCGCTTGATCGATCAGGTTGTTTTGATGAATTACCCAAAAGACAAGCTTGAGATTCAAATTTTGGACGATTCAACGGATGACACCATCGAAAAGGCGAAGGTAAAAGTGGCGTTTTATCAGAATCAAGGATTTGATATTCAATACATTCGTCGCGAAGACCGAACAGGCTACAAAGCAGGTGCATTGGATTATGGCTTAAAGACGGCGAAGGGCGAATTTGTGGCCATTTTTGATGCCGATTTTATGCCGTCCACCGAATTTTTAATGGATGCGCTGCCCTATTTTAGCAGTGAAAACGTGGGCGTTGTTCAATCGCGTTGGACTTATTTGAATGAAAATTATTCCTTTCTAACACGCATTCAAACCATCATGCTGAATACGCATTTTTCGGTTGAGCAAGTTGGAAGAAGTTCCAGCGGAGCGTACATTAATTTTAACGGAACAGCAGGAATTTGGCGTGTTTCATGTATTTCCGATGCAGGGGGCTGGCATGCTGACACACTCACGGAAGATTTGGATTTAAGTTTTCGTGCTCAAATAAAGGGCTGGAAGTTCAACTATGTCGAGAGCATTGAATCACCGTCTGAATTGCCCGTAACACTCCCTGCCTATCGAGCACAGCAATTTCGATGGTCGAAGGGTGCAGCAGAATGTGTCCGAAAAAATGTCGTGGGCCTGATTCGTGACAAACGACCGAGCGGGTGGGCAAAAATGATCGGAACATTTCACCTTCTCAATAGTTCAGTTTACCTGATTGTTATTTCATTTATCATACTCTCCTTGCCTGTTAGCATGGCGATGGAATCCTTGCCAGACAATTCGTGGATCTTTAAAGTTGTGCCGTTCGCGCTGTGTTCAAATATCCTCCTTTTGCTCGTTTTCGTTGGTGGGAACATTGTTTCGGCGAAGGACAAATTGATGAGTATTCTCACGTTTCCATTCATCTTTATTGGTTTCTTGATTGTGAACATGGGCATGTCGCTCTATATGTCGCTTGGCATCATCGAAGGCTACATAGGGAAAAAATCGGAATTTGTCCGCACTCCGAAATTCAACGTCACTGGCAACAAAGAAAGCACGGCTGGTAACACCTATTTGCGAATTCAAATCACTCCGTTGCACTTTCTGGAATTTCTGTTCTTTGCCTACGGCGTTTTCCAAATTGTGTACCATGTACAACACGGCAATATACCCATGCTGCTCTTTGCTTCGGCATTCACATTGGGTTTTGGGTACAACGTTTTTTCTACCTTCTATCAATCTAGAATTCATAAATAATGCGTTACTTTCCAACTATGAAGAAGC
>JBFYPU010000022.1:0-7561 GCA_041303175.1 Crocinitomicaceae bacterium
GCAATGGGATGCGGATTGTAATAAAACGGAAAGGTGAATTTTTCGGGCAAAGAATATTGCTCAGTAGAGGTATCAAACGGAATAAAACAATCGTTCACCAAATTCATAACGCGAAGGTACGATGATAATTCACATCTGGTTCTTGAATGAAAAAGATGCTGACGTGTAGCATCAAGAAACGGAACCCGATCTATTGAACGCGCGCAAAGTTATACCACACTTCACCTAGATTATTTTGAACGATGATTTCGATCAATTTGAGTTGTGAATCGATAAATTCCTGATCGCGCAGATTCACCAAGAAGAGGGAGCCTTCACCGATTTCGAAAAGGGTGATTTCTGATTCGAGCAGGTTAGCATAGTTGGTTACACTCATACGGTAGATGTCCAATTGAGCAATGGTGCTCGCCCAGGTATTGAAGGATTGTTCAATTTTGTAGCGCAATTCAGCATTCTTTAAGTCCAATTGTGCTTCTTGCTGTTCAATTTTTAGCTCGGTCAGCTGAACCTGTGCGCGCTCTTTCCGGGTGAAGATAGGGTAGGATATGCTTGCTCCCCAGGCATAATTACTGATGGAATAATCACCAAAAACGGCATTGTTTTGATCGCTGCTGAGAGCATTGTATTTCAATTCAAGCGACGGTTTGAGTGCTTCCCGTTTGAGTCGGTAATCAATTTTGGAGATTGCCAATTTGTTGCTCGCAATCAAATAATCTGGATGCTGAAGTGCAAACGAATCAATCATGTTTGTTACGAGAAGAGGTGGGGTGGATGGAGAGAAATCCAGATAATTTGGTGGAATCGTTTCGGGTGCCAATTCCAATGGAATAAATCCTTCCTGCCACAAAAACACTTCAAGTTGCGCTTGTTTATTTTGGAGATCTAGGCGCGTTCGTTCGAGGTTCAATTGGCGTTCTTGAAGTAAAATCACCGCTTTCAAGGTGTCGATGCTCGCTTTGTCACCGAATTCAGCAGCTTGCCGAATATTGTCCAAACGCAAGGCCGCATTTTCAACGGCGGTTTCGAAGACACGAAAGTAATTGTAGGCTTTGAACCATTCATAATAGGCCATTGAGGCGTCCAATTCGAGTTGATTCAGCATGAGTTTTTGTTCGAGTTCTGTGCTATTTGCGTAAATTTCTGCTTGGCGCAAATCTGCTCTTCGCTGGTCGATGAGTAATCCATTTCCCAATTGAACAGAGATTCCTGCATTCCACAATCCAGCATTAGACGTATACGCCTCTGGATTGAGTCGAACACCAGAGTTGGCATCGTATCCCGCTTGAAGCGATACGCCAAACCAAGTTGGGATTTTTAAACCACCATGAATATAGCTGTAATAATTGCTCCCATCGAAGTACTTTTGTTGCATTGCTCCAGATAATTTCGGGTCGAATCCGCCTTTGGCTGATTGGATCAAAAATTCAGCTTCATCACCTTTCAATTGCGCAGTGCGTGCCATTGGATGATGCATACGAACGATTTCCGTGAACGCCTCATGAGTCAAAAGCGTTGGAACCGTGTCTTGCGCGAAAACCTGTTCAAAGCAACCTGCGGCAAAGAGTAATCCAATAAGAAGTGACTTTATCACAAATTGTTTCATCTTATTTCTTTTTGATGCTAGAACTTTGATTCTTTCCTTTGTAGAAATTGGGTGGGAATCCGTTTATTTTTCGCCATAATTCGTACCAGATCTGGACATCATCGAGGAGAATCATGCTGGATGTGCCGCCTCCAAAACGCAATGCATCTGGCCATTTATAGTCATCCTTGTCCGGAGCAACAAGAACTCGGTATTTGCCATTTTCTCCAATGAATTGATCGATGGCATAAATTTTACCACCATACGTTCCATGACTTGCATTCGGCCACCCAGAAAAAACAATCGCTGGCCAACCATCGAATTGTAGGCGTACTTTTTCGCCCACAGTGATGAGTGGAAGATCGATGGGTTCTACAAATATTTCAACTGCCAAGTCATAGTTCTTTGGCATGAGTGTCAAAATTTCCTGACCTTCTTTGATGGTTTCACCAATTCCGCTGGTACTTGTTTTCGTGATGTAGCCGTCGGTCGGTGCGAGAATGAAATACAGCCCCTGACGGTATGCGTAGTTACTGTATTGGTTTTCCAGTTTACTAACGTTCGTTTCAGATTCCAACTTTGTGGTCAGTGTGCTCAATTTGTCTGCTTGTACCTTATTTGATTCTGAATCATAGGATGCATCAACATTCGAAATTTCCAACTGAAGACTGATTAACTCCGTTTTACTATTCAACCACTTATTTTTCGCTTCCACCTCATACGCTGTTGCTTGTTGCAATTTGATGTTGGATCCTTCGAACTCGGTGAGCGATTTCAAACCCTTTTTGTACAAGCTGTCCATTCGATTGAACTGAAACTGAGCAGTTTTCCGGTTGATTTGTGCAGCGCTATATGCACTTTCGAGATTTTGCACATAAAGTTTCGCTTGCTCTAATTTTACTTGAGATTGATTGATTTTGAGATCTCGTTGATTTTTTAGAATCCCCAAGCGTGCATCTTGTGTGCCAATTTTATCGGCGTATGCATCTACAGATTGCTTTTTGAAGTCTAACTGCTCTTTTGTTCGCGCAACCAATTTCTCATCGAAATAGTCGGGTTTCACCTCGGAAATTTGAAGAATTGTATCGCCTTTCTGGACAAAGTCTCCTTCTTGGACATACCATTTTTTGATTTGCCCAGCGATCACAGAATTCAAACTTTGCGGTTTTTGGTTCGGCTTCAAAGTCGTGACAGTACCATTGGATCGGATATTTTGTGTCCACGGCAAAAGCATAATTATGAATGCTAGGAAGAATGACCATTTAAGAATTCGCTTGGTCACATTACCCGATTTTTTGGATTCTACCAATTCAAGCGCACTGTATTTATCAGATTTAATGTGCGATGAGATTCCATTTTTTGAAATATTTAGCATGACTATCGTGTTTTTTCAGTAAATGTTCCTTCGTCCAGAACGATTCCGCGGTCCACAAAGCGCATGAGTGTCTCATCGCTTGTTGAAATCAAGAGCGTCCAATCATGTGATTTATCTGTGAGAAAAGAGAAAATCCGTTCCCGTTCTGCCTCTTTTAGCGTTGTAAATGCATCTTTAACGAGGACTAATTTTGGCTTTCCAACGATTGCACGTGCCAAGATCAGCTTGTCGATGATACCACTAGAAAAGGCTCGGCCTTGAGCGTGTACCTTCGTATTGTACCCTTGTGGTAATTGTTTAACGAAGTCCGTCAAGCCCAATTTTTCCACGATGTATGTGACATTGTCGAAATCTACATCTGAACGCCCCATGGTGATGTTTTCTAAGATGGTTCCATTGAAAAGAAGTTCGTCGAGCAAACAATTCCCAATCAAGGTTCGAAGATGCATTGGATTCAGGTTTCCAAGTGGAAGGTCATTGAAACTAATGGATCCCGACTGAACCCTATACAGTCCATTTAACAAGTAAAGTAAGGTTGTTTTTCCTGAACTACCATCTCCAAGCAAGATCAATTTTTCACCATCTTGAACAGTGAGTGAGGCATTTTTGAAAATATGATGCTCCTGATCAGGATAATGAAAATCGACATTTGCAAGTTCAATTTTAAGTCCTTTTCTGAGCGCCATTTCATGGATGTCCATGCCATCCGTACGTTCCAACTCCATGTCTGTGATTTGCCCAATTTTTTCGAGCGAGGTGATCACATCATAAATGGATTCCAGGCTCAGAATTAGTTTTTCTACTGAGCCAATCACAAGAAGAATGATGATTTCAGCAGCAACGAATTGTCCGATGTTCATCTGTTGATCCATCACCAACAAACTTCCAACGATAAGAAGTCCAGCAGCAACGACTACTTTAAAAGCGACCATTAAGATGTACTGTGATTTCAATACCCGGAAGTGACTTTCGCGCGCGCCGATATACATTTCTACTTCTCTATTCGTTTTTTCAAGCGGAATATCTGTGTTTCCAGCCAGTTTAAAACTAATGCTCGCGCGTGCGACTTCTTCCAGCCAACCAGCAACATAGTACTTACTTTTTGATTCTTTCAAGCTTGTTTCAAGTCCTCTTTTGGAGATCAGTTTGAAGATGGCATACACCAGAACCACCAGGATTAAACTAAATACAATGAAGAATGGGTGATAAAGTGAAAGTAGGAGTAGACCAAACACCGTTTGAATCGAGGCTGTTGAAAAATCGATCAATATCTTGGAAAGACCCTTTTGAACGGAAACGATATCGAAAAAGCGATTCATGAGCTCAGGTGCATAGTGATGGTAAAGCGCTTCCAGCTTTATTTTTGGGATTCTATATGCAAATTCGAAGGCTGCCCGAGCGAAAATTTTCTGCTGGAGATTTTCGGAGATTTGCAGTTGACTGATCTGAAGAATTCCTGAAATAACAACTCCAAGGATCACACAAAGGACGAGAATGATCCAAGAAGTACTCAGTTGACCACCTTGAATGAGGTTGATAATGGATTGGATCCCAATGGGTAGTGAGAGCTGCACGAGACCCAAGAAAATCGCGTAGATATAGACATTGCGAATTTCTTTAGCATCTGGTTTGAGCAGTAGCCAAAATCTATTCAAGGACGTTGGAGCTTTTTGAGCCATGTTGATGAAATAAAATGAAATATTGAACGAAGTAATTGTGCCTTTGAGGACGGAGTTTGGAAACGAATTCTTAGCACAGTTCGGGAGGTGGTGAGGGTAATTCGTAAGAATATGTTTTCACCAAGAAATGATCGTGATACTTGCAATGTGCACATTGAGACAACGGTAAAATACTATTTAGGCCATGTAGCGAAGGTACAAAAAGTATTAAATTATCTTCAAGTTCTTCTTTGTCGCTTGATTCGTCAGACACGAATTCAATTTGTGCGTTAGTGGTTGTGAGAAATTTTATGCTTTGATTGTATACAAACGTGAGCAGGATCACGAGTACCAACATGCGTGGTGCTGACCTCAGGATACTTGCTTTAGTTGTGTGTTTCGACATCGTTTGTTTCAATTGTGGTCTCAAATATAATAGTATTACTATTAATATTAATGGTAAGACAAATTTTTTATGATTTTTTTTAACTTTTGCCTTGTCGTGAAACGCTTGATCGATTGGCGTTGTCTCTCCCTTGAGCGAGCTCAGAGTCGCATGAAATAGAAAAAGCACCGCCATACGGCAATGCTTTTTGAGTGGTTTTAGACTGGAGTACTTCGTGAACCAGACGAGCACGACGTGCAGTGGATAAACGCATTTTTTTGCTAACGCAAAAATGTGCTTTTCCTATTTCCTTCTCCCTTGAGCGAGCTCAAAGTCGCATGAAATAGAAAAAGCACCGCCATTCGGCAATGCTTTTATCAGAGTGAGCTATACTGGATTCGAACCAGTGACTTCCACCCTGTCAAGGTGACACTCTAAACCAACTGAGTTAATAGCCCGTTAGGCAAATATAGAAACTTTCGTGGTAAACGGGGTGGAGCGTTTGTTGATTTAGTGTTTCCGCTTGGTGTGAAGACTACAATTTCCTAAGTTGAATTCGAATGCGCTCCAATTTTTCTTTGCGCACGTTCAATTTTTCTTCCGTTTCTTCGAGTTGTTGTTTGTTCTCAGCCAATGAAGTTTCTCGTGCTAGGATTTCAACGCGCAGTTCTTCAATTTCATCCGTTTTGTTGTCAATGTCTTTCACCAAGGATTCTTTTTCTTCCGTGAGTTTTTCGACGCGTTTTTCGGTATCATCAATTTCGGCTTGATAGTATGTCGGTATGTAAAATTTCATGAAACTTTCAAGCATCTCAAGCATTGCCTTGTATTCAGTTGGGTAATTTTCTTTAGTGATATACATGTCGTATCCAAAACGAGCGAATACTTTCATTTCAGATCCGTTGCGATCTTCCACGATGTGCGTGTAAAAATCAATTGTATTGGAGGAAATTTGATTCACTGTTACCGTTTCAGCGGACAATAGATCCTTATTACTCAACATTCCAATTCCCTTTAATTTGAGATCGTAGTTTGAGTTAAGGTATTCCGCCCACGCTTTTTTCAAGGTTTTGGGTTCTGGATCTAGGTTTACTTGAATGCAAGGCCGCGTTCCATCGTTGAACTGAATGGTTGATTCCACGGGTTCGATGGACGATTGCGCACTGATCTCAAAGGATAGAAGGGCAACAGCGAGGATGAATATGTGTTGAATTGGTTTCATGTGTTTGTGTTTGTAAGTTTGTTGTGACAGGCTACTCCGTTGTAACACCATCAAACGATTCAGCAACGGCTTCAGCGATTGCCTTGGTTTTTCGAATAATAGCATCGCGGTGATGAGGTGGCGAATAAATGGTGTACATCTTTAGGTCCACTTCACTGCCAGAGTTGATGATATTGTGGGTTGAACCTGCTGGCACAATCACCACATCTCCATCTTTTACATCCGTCTTATTTCCATCAATGATGCACGTTCCGCAACCCTTTTCGATGCGAAAGAACTGATCGTTTTCGGCATGTATTTCTTCGCCAATTTCTTCACCGGCTTTGAGACTCATCAGCACGAGTTGCATGTTTTTAGCCGTGTAGAGCACCTTCCTGAAATCGGTGTTTTCCAAGGTTAAATTTTCTATATTTTGTGTGTATCCTTTCATATTTTTCAAGTTAAAAAGCTTGAAATCACCACCGTTCTGATGGCAATCTCAAGCGATTTTAATGGGCGTTAGCGTTTTTGGATGAATGGGTTTAACCCTTTCGTTCTTTTTTTTGCTAGTTTCTTCCCTCCTCATTCTCGCGATCTTCCACTTCTTCTTCTACCTCATGTGCTGCGTTGGGCTGCTTTACGCTGTCCGTTGCAACAATTGTTTCGCGCGTTGATTTGTCGAGATTGCCCATTGCTTTGTGTGCTGAAGGATTCACAATCTCAGCATCTTGAATTTGATCTTTTTTACCTTCATTCTTGTATGAAGTAGGAAGGATTTTCACCTCATTTTTTGTTTTTTGCGGATTTTTCATAACGATTACTAATTATTGATGATTAATTATTGAGTGCTGATTACGGCCAAATCATTTTCCACAGAACATACACCTGGGGCATTCCAAGCCAGACGTTCGGCTTCGTCTTTTTGGTAAAGCGAATGGACCATTCCACTCAGTCTAACCTTGTTTTGGTTTACCTCAACTTTTACGTTCTTCGCATCGATCGTCCAGTTGCGTTCTAGTGCATTTTGAACTGCGCGTTCTTCAATGCTGTCTTTACTTTCCGATCGTATAGTAATCAAATTGGTGACTCCTTTTACGCCAGAAAGATGGTTGATTGAATGCTGTGATGCTTCTTTTTGATAATTCCATGCGACTGTTCCATCCAGTTTTACCCAACCGTCTTCTACTTTCACGTTGATTTTGTCCGTAGGTATTTGCCAATTATTTCTCCATGAATTGACAATTTCCGTCGCAATTTCGGTGTCGTTTTTTTTCTTCAAGCCATCATATTGAATGGTAATATCTTCTTCGATAGCTTTAACACCCACCACGTTTTTCGTTGCTCGTTCCGGACTTATTTT
>JBFYPU010000023.1:0-3245 GCA_041303175.1 Crocinitomicaceae bacterium
ATCAATGGATAAGTTGTTTTCGTCAAAAACGAAGGATTTTTCGTCCTTATCCCAATGCACTTGTTCGAGCGAACGAAACAAAGCATACAAATTCCGGTTGAAAGGAAAAGTGATGTAATAAAAGGTTTTTAGTCCAATTTTCTGGCGGTTTAGGTGAATGGTAGGCAGCATAAAAAACAATTTCCACCTTAATTTAATCAAAAAATTGAGTTCGATGATCCACGAAACAGCTAACCGCGAAGCAGCAACGAAGTTAAATGGCAGCTCGAGTGCGCTCAACGTCCGCTCAGTGCGCTTGCCGCCATCTAAAGATCTTGGTCGCTGAGCACATAGACGTTAAGTCTTTCATTCACCTCAGGCTTCCGGCTTCGGTTGGTCGATTTTTATCCTACGGGAATGGGCACGGATTGAATCGGACTTACTATCTTTACTTCTCATTCGATACCCATGAAACAAATCACCCTTATCCTTGTTCTTTTCGCTACCCCCGCATTCGGACAATCCTATTTTCAACAAGAGGTCAATTATACGATCGATGTGCAACTCGACGACGTGAAGCACCAAATTCGAGGTGTTGAGGAGTTTGAGTACGTGAATAATTCACCCGACGACCTCACGCAGTTGTACATTCACCTTTGGCCAAATGCCTATTCGCATGGGAAAACAGCACTCGCGAAGCAACAGTATGCGCAAGGGGAAACCGATCTTCGCTTCGGGGCAGATAGCTTGAAGGGCTTTATCGATTCGCTCGATTTTCGCATCAATGGTTCGCCCGTTTCGTGGAACATCGACCCTGAGCATGCAGACATTTGTGTGATCAACCTGCCCGTTCCACTGAAATCGGGTGAACGCCTTTCGGTGACAACGCCGTTTCGGGTTCAACTTCCTTCTGGATCCATTTCACGTCTGGGCCACATCGGGCAATCGTACCAAATTACGCAATGGTACCCCAAACCTGCGGTCTACGACAAAAACGGGTGGCACGCCATTCCATACTTGAATCAAGGTGAATTTTATTCTGAATACGGTTCGTTTGATGTACGCATTACCCTTCCTTCAAATTATGTAGTTGGAGCAACGGGTGATCTTCAAACGGAGTCTGAGCTGGAGTTTTTGACAGATTTAGCGGAAAAAACGAAGTCGAAAATCGCGACATCTCCACCCAAAAAAGGAGAATCAAACACGTTTCCAGCCTCATCAACCGAACTAAAAACAATTCGTTATATCCAAAAAAACGTACACGATTTTGCGTGGTTTGCAGACAAACGTTTCATGGTCTTGAAAGGAGAAGTTGAACTCCCCCACTCCAAGCGCAAAGTGACAAGTTGGGCGATGTTTACCCAAAGAAATGCACACCTCTGGCAAAATGCCATCGAGTACATCAACGATGGAACCTACTGGTATTCGAAATGGAACGGCGATTATCCCTACAACAACGTGACGGCGGTGGATGGAACAATCAGTGCTGGCGGCGGTATGGAATACCCGAATGTGACCGTGATTGGGCAGTCGAGTAACGCCATGGAGTTGGAAATTGTGATCGTTCACGAGGTGGGACACAACTGGTTTTATGGTCAACTCGGCAGCAACGAACGCACACACGGATGGATGGATGAGGGAATGAATACGCTGAATGAAATGCGCTACATCCAAACCAAATATCCAAACAACAGGAACTTTTCGAACATGGTGATGAATGGTGCATTTCACCTCAACGATTTGGACCACCACGATTCTGGGGATATCTCCTACCGTGCGCTTTCATGGCTGGGTGAAGATCAACCCATTGAAACACCATCAGCGGAATTTACACCCGCGAATTATGGCGTGGTCATGTATCAAAAAACAGGGTTGGTTTTCTTCTACCTCAAAGATTATTTGGGTGAAACGCTCTTCGATGAATGCGCGATGAAGTACTACAAAGAGTGGGAATTCAAACATCCTTCCCCTGCGGATATGCGTGCTTCGTTTGAGCGTTCATCGGGTAAAAATTTGGGTTGGCTCTTCGATGACTTGATCAACACAACGCGCCACATTGACTACAAATTGGTGAGCGCAAAGCAAAAAGCAGATGGATTGAACGTCACCGTTCGCAACGTGGGACAAGTGGACGGACCGATCGAAGTGAATTTGGTGAAAGACAGCGTAGTGATCGCCACGCAATGGGTGGAGTCTGGATCGCCTGCATCGACAATCGTCTTCCCTGGAAATCCAGCGTTTGACCGCGTAGTAATTGATTACACGAAGGACATTCCAGAATTGAACCGTGCCAACAACTCCATCAAATCGAAGGGACTTTTCAAGAAAATTGAACAACCGAAGTTTGAATTTTTAATTGGTGACAAAGAATCCGATCGCTCAAATCTATTCTGGACGCCAGTGATTGGAAGCAATGTGTACGACAAATTTATGATTGGTGCTGCACTTCACAATTATGGAATCACGCCAGGGAAATGGAATTTCTTCATTGCCCCAACCTTTTCAATCGGGCGAAAAATGGTGTCGGGAATTGGTGAATTTAGCGTTGTGACCCAACCAAAAAAAGCATTTAAAGTGTCAAAATTCGGTCTTTCCTTGAAGTCGTTTAAGCACGACACAATCAACCGAAACAATGAATCTTACTTCGTGACGCTTTCTCCATACTGGCAAGCATCTTTGGGTACACGCGACAAAAAAGCGGTGAATTATTCGCAAACGCTCCTTGTACAAGGATTGATGCGTCTAGATAAATTTGGAACGGACGTGTTCAACCACGCGGGTGGATTTGTGAAATACAATTTCAACTGGAAACTACCCGATCATACAGTGAAAGTAGAAGTGCGCAACGATTTTATTCAAAACATCGGCAATGGCGATCAAATGGGCCGTGCGCGCATCTCCGCCGAATACGGCTTCCGTTACATGCGGAAAAATAAAGAACGTTGGGTTGAACTTCGCGGATTCTACGGAAATCAATACTTGAGCACATACGCGAGTGCGCCTGCGTTGCCCGGACGTTTTGGTGAGTACCAATATGGAATGTCGCTTTCAGGAACAGATGGACAACAAGATCTTTATACCGAAGACTACTATTTTGGGCGCAATGAATCAGCTGGATTTTGGTCGCAACAGCGCGCTGAAAACATGGGAGGATTTCGTTCCACAAGTACGTTTGGCACAACGAGTCTCTGGATGGCTACCGGGAATTTATGGATGCAATTCCCCTACATTCCGTCCTTTATCGGTGGTTTTGTGGATGCAGGAGT
>JBFYPU010000024.1:0-57212 GCA_041303175.1 Crocinitomicaceae bacterium
GATTTATCCAGAATACCGCCCTTTTCATTCGTGATTTGCAAAAAAACCGGGTTCACTTGCACTTCTTTGTGCTCACTCTCCTCCCATTCGTCTTTGTTTTTGAAATAAATATCATTTTCCGAAACGTTGATTTCGTAGGTGTGCATTTTAGCTTCATACGTCAAATCATCGTCCACATTTTTGTAAACGGCTTGTTGAACAATAAAATAAACCACGCCAAAAACCACAGCAATAATGAGTGCTGTTGCCAACATAAAATGCGTTGCGATTCTTCGTTTGAAACTCAAGCTCATAGTTCCTTGGCGATATAACCCACACCGCGAATGGTTTGGATGTAGTTTTCTGTTTCCGAAAGGCTCAATTTTTTTCGAAGCGCATTGATGAACACGTCGATCACTTGCGTGTTGTAATCGAAATGAATGTCCCACACATTTTCAATGATGCTGGTGCGCGAACACACTTTTCCTTTGTTTCTCATCAGCAATTCGAGCAAAGCAAATTCCTTTTGGGTGAGTGAAATTTCAACCTCATCCTTGAACACCTGGTGCGTATCGGAATCTAGCCGAATTGAACCCAACGTTAAGATGTTTGGAAGAGCCGATTTTTCGCGCAGTTGCACACGAATTCGCTCCAGCAATTCTTCAAAATGAAAGGGCTTTTTGATGTAATCGTTGGCGCCCACTTGAAGTCCAACAATGACCTCTTGAACAGTATCTTTTGCCGTCAAAAAAATGATGGGAGTGTCGGCAAATTCCCTTCTAAACGCGGTACAAATTTCGATTCCACTTTTTTCGGGGAGCATCCAATCGAGAATCAGCAGATCGTAATCACCTGTCAGCGCCATGGCAAGTCCGGCATTTCCTGTTGTGGCAACGTCCACCACGTAGGATTCTTCCTCCAAACCTTGTTTCACAAAGCTGGCGATCCCCAATTCATCTTCAACTACGAGAATTCTCATGGTACAAAGGTTGCACTTAGCGCGAGGATAATGAAATTATTCGGCTTAAGATTTCCTTAAGTTCTGCATTTCAGCGAAAAATGCTAGGCGTTTTAGTTGTTTGCCTTGCCTTGTTGGATCCAGCAATCAAATTTATCGACAATTGTAGACGAAAGTTGTGCCGATCCTTGAGGCATATTCGCGGTTCCATTTGTGTGGCGCATCGACTTCAGAATCGTGTTTGCTCCAGAACTTACGTTCGCATGCGTGGTTAAATTGTAGCCACCTTGCGCATTGGAACTGTTGTGACAACCTGTGCAGTTTTGGGTAAGAATGGGCACAATGTCCGTTGTGTAACTAATGGTTGTTGTGCATGTTGCGGTGGTTATCGGCTCTTTTTTACACGATGCCACGATAGTCGCTGCCGTAATTCCGACGAAAAAAAGGATGGAGATTTGTTTCATAAAAAATTGTTTTTCGGTCGTGAGCTGCGCGAGCCGGTTACTAGTATAACGCAAAGGTAGAGCAAATAGTTTGTGGGAGGGTTACAGAAATAACGGTTCTCACAAAATCACAAAGCGCCGGTGAATGGTTTGGCCGTTCAAGGTAATCAACGCAATATACGTTCCCATTCCGAGATCGTTTAAATCAATTCCGTTTTCACGCACTTCCCACGTGCCCACATACGTGCCTGCTGCGGAGACGATTTTACAAATGGATCCTTCAGGCGCGTTGATAAACACGTGATCTTCTGAAGGATTTGGCGATACCATTACTTCGTAGGACGCCAATTCGCGTTTCAAAATCACTTCTTCAATTTCATTTTCTGCTGATTGTGCAAACGCCGGAGAGCTCAGTAGCACAAGGGAACAAAGGATGATCTTTTTCATTTTCTTCGATTTAACAGTTCTTATGTGTGCATAACGTGTATGTGGCGAGCCGTTACAGGAATTCAATAAACCACATTATTTAAACTCAGTCTAAATAACCAAAACACGTCCATCCAAGTGGACTAACTGTTAAATTTGCGTAACGTATACTTCATATCTATCAAACATGAGTAAATCTGGTCTTCTAAAATCATCTGTTGCACGAAAATTTGCGATGGCGCTTTCCGCGTTTTTTCTAATGTTTTTCCTGCTTCAGCATTTAACGATTAACATGACATCTGTGTTTAGCGCAGGCACGTTCAATCACCTTTCTCATTTCATGGGAACCAATTTTTTAGTACAATACATTTTACAACCCGTCTTGATTTTTGGTGTGGTGTTTCACTTTGTATTGGGATTCGTCCTTGAACTTAAAAACCACAATTCGCGTGATGTTCGCTACGTGAAATACAAAGGTGGCGCGAGTGCATCTTGGATGAGTCGTAACATGATTTGGAGTGGCCTGGTTATTTTGGCATTCATGGGCTTGCACTTCTACGATTTCTGGATTCCAGAGCTAAAAATCAAATTTGTGGACGGCGATTGGTCGGGTGCACTCACAGCAGGTGGAGAACCGATTCGCTATTTTGATCACTTGATACACAAATTTGTGAACCCTGTTCGAGTAGGCATTTACTGTGTATCCTTCATTTTCTTGGCCTTGCACTTGCTGCACGGTTTCAATTCAGCATTTCAATCGGTGGGTGCAAACAACAAATACACGAAAGCACTTCAAAAATTTGGTGTAGCGTATGCCATTTTGGTTCCCGCGGGATTCATTTTCATCGCACTCTTCCACCACTTTAATCATTAGTAATCGTAGCTCGTATGGCAACTTTAGACGCAAAAATTCCAGAAGGTCCACTCAAAGACAAATGGACAAATCATAAGGATCACATCAATCTTGTGAACCCCGCAAACAAGCGATCGATCGACATCATTGTTGTGGGAACAGGCTTGGCTGGAGGTTCGGCAGCCGCTTCTCTAGCGGAATTAGGATACAACGTGAAAGCGTTTTGTTTTCAAGATTCACCTCGACGTGCACACTCGATTGCTGCTCAAGGGGGAATCAATGCCGCAAAAAATTATCAAAACGATGGCGATTCCATCTACCGACTTTTTTACGATACGATCAAGGGTGGAGATTACCGAGCGCGCGAAGCAAACGTGTATCGTTTGGCAGAAGTTTCTGGAAACATCATCGATCAATGTGTGGCACAAGGTGTTCCTTTTGCCCGCGAATACGGAGGTTTGTTGGACAATCGCTCCTTTGGTGGGGTGTTGGTTTCGCGAACGTTCTACGCAAAAGGTCAAACCGGACAGCAATTGCTTTTGGGCGCATATTCAGCGATGAACCAACAAATCGGAAAGGGAAAAATTGAAATGCTGAACCGCCACGAAATGCTTGAATTGGTGAAAGTGGATGGAAAAGCGAGAGGAATTATCGCCCGCAATTTGGTGACAGGAGAAATTCAACGTCACTCTGCGCATGCTGTGGTCATCGCTTCGGGTGGATACGGAAACGTGTTTTACCTTTCTACCAACGCGATGGGATCCAACGTCACTGCCGCTTGGCGCGTTCACAAAAAAGGAGCGTACTTCGCAAATCCATGCTACACGCAAATTCACCCAACCTGTATTCCCCGTTCGGGAGATTATCAGTCGAAATTGACCTTGATGTCTGAATCTCTCCGAAACGACGGTCGAATTTGGGTACCCAGTGAATTGAGCGATGCGCAAGCAATCCGCGATGGAAAAATAAAACCAACGGATCTTCCAGCTGAGAAACGCGATTACTTCTTGGAGCGCAGGTATCCAGCTTATGGAAACTTGGTTCCGAGGGATGTTGCATCACGCGCAGCAAAAGAACGTTGCGATGCTGGTTACGGCGTAAACAAAACAGGCGAAGCGGTTTACTTGGATTTCTCTGCGGCAATTATGCGCTATGGAACCGAAAAAGCGAAGATCTCTGGCGAAGTGAATCCATCTGAAGCACGCATCAAAGAATTGGGTGAAGCGATCATCGAATCAAAATACGGGAACTTGTTCCAAATGTATGAGAAGATCACCGATCAAAATCCATACAAAACCCCAATGATGATTTACCCTGCGGTGCACTACACCATGGGCGGAATATGGGTGGATTACAACTTGATGACCACCATTCCAGGTTGCTACGCAGCTGGTGAAGCGAACTTCTCGGATCACGGAGCGAATCGATTGGGAGCTTCGGCACTGATGCAAGGTTTGGCGGATGGATACTTCGTATTGCCATACACCATTGGTGATTATCTCTCAAACGATATTCGCACTGGAAAAATTCCGACCAACACACCCGAATTCGATGAAGCTGAAAACGCTGTAAAAGCACGAATTGATGGCTTCATGAACAACAAAGGGACAAAATCTGTCGATCATTTCCACAAGCAACTTGGAAAAGTGATGTGGGACAAAGTTGGAATGGCTCGAAACGAACAAGGCTTGAAAGAGGCGATTGAAGAAATTCGACAAATCCGCACTGAATTCCACAAAGACGTGATGATTCCTGGTGAAGCAAATGAAATGAATCCTGAATTGGAAAAAGCATTGCGCGTGGAAGATTTCTTGGAATTGGGAGAGTTGTTCGCCAAAGATGCTCTCGAACGAACGGAATCATGTGGCGGACATTTCCGTGAAGAATCCGTTGAAATTGGTGGTGCACAAGAAGGTGAAGCAAAACGCGACGACGTCAATTTCGCCTATGTTGCGGCATGGGAATGGACAGGAGATCCGAGCAATGCGCAGTTACACAAAGAAGAATTGGTGTTTAATGATATCGAACTGAAACAACGTTCATACAAATAAGAAAACTATGAAAGTTACACTTAAAGTCTGGAGACAAAAAAGCGCGAACGATAAGGGTAAAATCGAAACGTACAAGCTCGATAACGTATCGGAACACATGTCCTTTTTGGAGATGATGGACGTATTAAACGAACAATTGATTACCGAAGGAAACATTCCTGTTGCGTTCGATCACGATTGCCGTGAAGGAATTTGTGGAATGTGCTCGATGCACATCAACGGCGAGCCACATGGCCCTGATCGTGGTGTGACAACCTGCCAGTTACACATGCGTATGTTCAACGATGGCGACACCATTTACATTGAGCCGTTCCGCGCAAAAGGATTCCCGGTGATCAAAGATTTGGTGGTGGACAGATCGGCTTTTGACCGCATTCAACATGCAGGAGGATTTATCTCCGTTCCAACATCAGGAAATTCACAGGACGCGAATGCCATTCCAATTCCGAAAGCAGATGCCGACACCGCATTTGATTCTGCTACCTGTATTGGTTGTGGAGCGTGTGTTGCAGCATGTAAAAATGCTTCTGCCATGCTGTTTGTCTCTGCGAAGGTTTCACAGTTTTCGCTCTTGCCACAAGGTAAAATTGAAGCGAAACGCCGTGTCTTGAACATGGTAGAACAAATGGACAAAGAAGGATTTGGGAACTGTTCGAATACAGGAGCTTGCGAAGTAGAATGTCCAAAAGGAATTTCACTAGAAAACATCGCACGCATGAATCGGGAATATTTGAAAGCATCTCTTTCTTCTTCCGAGTGAACCATTTAAAGCTATTTTTGAAACCCGTTGAATTTGTTTCGACGGGTTTTTTTATTTTTTCTTGAAAAAAATTCCCTTATTTCACCTATAATTCCAACGTTTCAACACATCGATGCGTATAGAACATTAACAAATTTTTAATTTTAAGGGCAAAAGTTGTACCTTCGTGAAGCTAAATTTTATTTTAACATTATTCTTATGAAAAAAACACTACTTTCTTTACTTGTTATTGCAGCAGGATTTACCGCGCAATCGCAAGTGATTTGTGCTGGGGTTTCTCCAGTTTCGATCGCAGGGAACTACGATTTCACTTGGGCTGATCCGTCTGGGGGAGATTGGACAACACCTGATTTTCTAATCCCAGGAACATTCGTTGAGGATACATTGATGATCGTTGACGACGGAACTCCAGGAACAAACCCACAAGGAAATCCTATTTCTGCTGAGGGTTGTAGCCCATTAATCAACAACTTGACAGGTAAAATTGCGGTTATTTACCGTAATACATGTGAGTTCGGAGCGAAAGCATTGAACGCACAAAACGCGGGTGCTGTTGGTGTAATCATCATTAACCGTGACCCAGAAGTTATTGAAATGGGTGGTGGAGCAGACGGAGGTTCTGTAACAATTCCTGTTGTGATGATCACTTCAAACGATGGTTTGGTGATCACAAACGCAATGTTGAATGGACCAGTTGTTATGTTCTTAGGGAACAAAACAGGATTGTATCCAAACGATGGAGGAATTACTTCTGGAGCAACATTGGTTTCAAAAATGTCTGGAGTTCACTCTTCGTTGGCAACAAGCGCTACTGAATTCAACTTCGATTTAGGAACACGCATCTACAACTATGGTACTTTGGATCAAAGTGGTATGACAATCAATGCTTCTATCGACGGACCAAGCGGAAACGTTTACGATGAAACAGTAACTCTTCCTACTGTTCTTTCTGGAGACAGCATTGACGTTGAGCCATCTGTAGCATTGAATTTCCCACAGTTTTCTTTGGCATCTTACCCAGCTGGAACGTATACATTGACGTATACACTTGACCTTGGTGTTGCTGACGATTACGATGGAGATAACACAATTACTGCTGCATTCGTTGTTCAAGACAGCGTTTATGCATTCGCACCTTTGGATGCAGTTACTGGTCACCCAGTTCAAAATAACGGATTCCGTCCAAGTGGAAACACTTCAACGTTCTCTGATTGTATCGTATTTGACAATCCAAATGGAAGCCGTGTTGGTGTTACAGGATTGTATTTCCAAGCATTGGGATCAGCAGTTGATCTTTCTGGTGAAGAAATCGCGCTTTACGCTTACCGTTGGGAAGATGTATTTACAGACATGAACGATGCTGCATTGGCATTCGACAACTTGGTTCCTGTAGCAAACGGATTCTACTACTATCCTTCAGATCTTCAAGGAGAAACTGTTTATGGAGCGTTCAACACACCTGTAGTTTTGGAAGACAACCAACGTTTCCTTTTCTGTGCTCAAACTGTTAACTTGGATGTATTCCTTGGATTCAATGACAATATTGATTACACATGGAACTTGGCATACTATGCACAACCGTTGGGACCAATCGAAAATGATGGTGCTTACTTCGCTGCTGGATTTGGTGCTGACATCATCCCTGCTGTTGGAGCAAGAATGCTTGACGCGTCTCTTCTTGGAGTTGAAGAAAACACAACAATTATGGGTTCTGCTTATCCAAACCCAGCTAAAGACATCGTAACAATTGCGATTGAAACTTCAGAAAACGCTACTGTTGCTGTTACTGATCTTTCTGGTAAAGTTGTAATGAATGGTGAACTTGCTTTCGCAAATGGAAACGCTACTGTAAACATCGCTGACCTTGAGTCTGGTGTTTATGTGTTCAACGTTACATTGGCAAATGGATTGACATCACAATTCAACGTTGTTAAACAATAAGAATTAAACGCATGTTACATGCAGAAAGGGGAGCGATAATATCGCTCCCCTTTTCTTTTGTGATTAAACTCAACCTAAACGTTCACTGATAAACCAACGGTCAAAGGATAAGTCCCAAGTGATATTCCTTTATGAGAGAAAGCCGAATCGGTGTGGTGACATGCGTCGCTTTTAATTTGTTATTAGAACAGCTATTTAACGAGTCTACAACGCATAAATTAAGTCCGCCAGGGATTCTATCCCGAAAGGCCACAGATATCAAGCTAAAGCCAAATTTCGATCCACCAACGAATGCAATTAAGTCCTTCACCCCTGCTCGATTTTGATAGCACAACTTTTAGCTGCCCCGAAAAACAAACGAAAACCTAAATAATCGGCTCGGCAGTCCGTCTTTCTGCGATTGAATGGCGCTCAACACCGCGTATTCCACGCATCTTAAATGCATCAAAAAAGGGAACGATACTGTATCGCTCCCCTATTCATTTGTGATTAAACTTAAACTAAAAATTCACGGATAAACCAAAGGTCAATGGGTAGATCTCAATTGTTTTTCCTTTATCAAACAACGGAAGTAAGCTATAATTTGCGAAGATTCCCCAATCCGCATAGCCAAAGCGAACCGCTGCATCCAATTTGAATGGATTCAAGTTGTATGGGCCTTTCACTTTTTCTTTGAATTCTTTTCCGTCAAATTCTCCTTGGCGTTTTGTTTTGGATGCAATACGGACACCACCAACCACTCCGGCGGCAAGATAGAAACTATTGCTTGCGTCTCTGCTCGTATTAAATTCAAGCATCAGAGGGGCTGTCAAATAAGTCGCTTTCAATTTGTTTTTAGAATAGCTGCTCACAGAGTCCACAGCGGCGAAAACCGAGTCCGCTGAGGATTGTATTAGGTAGCTGTCGCGAAATGCCACAGACGTGAAGCTAAAGCCTAATCCAGTGGTTAAACCAACAAAGGGTTGACCAAGATTAAACTTGTGCTCAAGGAAATTTAGGTTCCACACCTGCGATTTTGCTGGATCGTTCTTCCAATAAGGATTGTTAGCAAAGGTGTTTTCGCGGTTTTCATCCAACAACATCATGAATCCGAGATCTAATCCAGCCCAGTGCGCGTCGCTTTTGCGTGATTTTCTTGGCTCCTCCTCGGGCCCCAAATCCTCATCATCCTCGTCAAAACCTTCTTCATCATCCCAGTCCTCTTCACCATTATTGATCACCAAGACTTGTGTTTTGCCAAATTTCATTTTCATCGTGTCGGACTCAACCTCTTTGTTTGTCACCTCCACCTCCTCTTCAACAACTTCTGTTTCAACTTGTGCAAACGATGCGAACCCTAGGAAAAATAATGCAATCAATGCGTATAATGCTTTCATAACTTCTGATTTTTGATAGTAAGACTTCGAACCTAAACAAAAGTTACAGCAGAATAAAAAAAATTAATGTTTTATTTATTTTCAGCGCATTAAATTTCCTCTTCAAACCAATCTTCCAAAAAGGAATCCATATCACGACGGTCTTTTTTGGTGGGTTTCCCAGTGCCGTGTTCGCGGTAAACACTTTGCGCAGCGGTATAGATCCTTAATTTTTCCCGTTCTTCTTCAGGAGTAATATCCACGATATAATCAGCAACAAGCTTTGCGCCTACTCTGTTATTCAGTAACTGGATGATTTTGAACGAAAACGTAGCTGTGTGTCGAATCACTTGGATCACATCTCCTACTTTAACATCGCGTGCAGGCTTCGTATGCTGGTCGTTCAGGCGAATTTTACCTTTAGACACAGCTTCCGCAGCTTGTGACCGCGTTTTTGCCAAGCGTACGCTCCATGCGAATTTATCTACTCGGCAACTCATCGCGTTGGCGTTTTGTGAGGGATTTTACAATAAGGTCATACGAATGGTCAATCAGCTCATAAATAAGCGGATCTGGGACGTCTGAATCAATGGTAATCGTATTCCAATGTACCTTGCTCATGTGATAGCCGGGTTGTACACCGTTATATGTTTCACGGAGTTCAACGGCACGCTCAGGATCGCATTTTAAATTGACAGAATGAAAGGAGTCCACGTTTGTTAACGCAAACATTTTCACGACTTTAAATACAAGTGTATTGGAATCAAATGGAAATCCTTCCGTAGCGCCTGGCTTTTGCAAGCAATATTCTCGGAACGACTCGATGTCCATTATTTCACCTCGGCCAACACGGGCTGTGGATCTTTTCTTCCTAAGCGGTAAAGCATTTTTCCATGCTCAAGAAGCGCATCAGCAAACGTCTTGTATGAATAGTACGGCAAATTGTACTCCATTGCTGTTTCACGAACAATGTGCGAAATTTTACTGTAATGCACGTGGCAAACATTTGGGAAAAGGTGGTGCTCCACTTGGAAGTTCAACCCTCCAACATACCAAGAAAACCAGGTAGACTTCGGTGCAAAATTCGCTGTGTTCATCAATTGGCTCACTGCCCAATCCGACTCAATGTTTCCAGACTTATCCGGCATTGGGTAATTCGAAGAAGGAATCACGTGCGCTGGTTGGAAAATTGCAGCAAGTGTCAATCCTGCAATAAAGTGCATCATGAAAAAGCCTAGAACCGTTCCCCACCAAGGAAGCGCAGAGAAAATCAAAGGAATCACAAAAAACGCAGAGATGTATACGACTTTCGTCAAGATGATAGACACCAACATTCCGTTGAAACTCACGCCTTGTGTTTTCAATAAGTCTTTCTTTTTATAGCGCGCCAATTGTGCGTAATCTTTTGAGGAAAACCACATAATCGTCATAAATCCGTACAAAAACCAAGCATAAATGTGTTGCAATTTATGCCCTTTACGCAATTTCTGGTTCGGAGAAAAACGCATCAAAACGCCCGTATCGATGTCTTCATCCATTCCCGTAACGTTTGTATACGTGTGGTGCAAAACGTTGTGTTGAATTCTCCAGTTCACATCACTTCCACCAATTGGAAGAAGTAATTTGCCCATCAAATAATTGATCTTGTTGTGTTTTGAGTAGGCATTGTGATTGGCGTCGTGCATTACAGAAAGACCAATACCCGCCATTCCAAAGCCCATCAACGCCCACATCAACATGATCCAGCCTGCGGATTCGAAAACAGTAAGCATTAAAATGAACGGAACGATGTACAATGAAACCATGAAAATGGTCTTCAACACCATGTTTGTATTCGCGTGTCGAGAAATGTTGTTTTCCTTAAAATAGTGGTTGACACGCTTTCTAAGTACTTTGTAAAAATCTTCGTGTCCTTTTGTGCTTGTAAATCTAACTTGTGATGCTTCCATGCTTTTTATCTAAATAAGGTAGTACAAAGATACGCCTATTTAATTCGATCAGTGGTATATTCCGCAATCATTTATTCTTTTTTGGGAAGAATGTACAAGTCCTAAAGTCGATTTTTCATGGGTGAATCACTATTTTTATTCTAATTTTACCCGAAAACATTGAACAATGTCGCACGACAACTTGCCACCGTATTGTGAGAACTACTTCCGAAGAGAACGTTTTTCTACTCGACCTATAAAAATTGGAAACTTATCGCTTGGTGGAAATGCACCCATTCGCGTACAATCGATGACAACGACAGACACCATGGACACGGAAGGCTCTGTTAATCAGTCAAAAAGAATGATAGATGTGGGCTGTGAATTGGTTCGTTTAACTGCGCCGAGTAAAAATGAAGCGGAAAACTTGCGCGAGATTCGTGCTCAATTGAACGCTGATGGTTACAACGCTCCGCTCGTTGCGGACATCCATTTCACGCCAAACGCAGCAGAAATTGCAGCTACAATTGTGGAAAAAGTTCGCGTGAATCCTGGAAATTATGCTGATAAAAAGAAATTCGAGGAAATCGAATATACCCATGAATCCTATCAGGAAGAATTGGAGCGAATTGAGGAGAAATTTACGCCATTAATCCTAATTTGTAAGCAATATGGAACCGCAATGCGTATTGGAACCAATCATGGATCACTTTCCGATCGAATTTTGAGTCGCTATGGTGACACGCCTGAAGGTATGGTTGAATCAGCCATGGAATTCTTGCGAATCTGTCGAAAAAACGATTATCACGAGATTGTTCTCTCAATGAAAGCAAGCAATACCATTGTTATGGTGCAAGCCTATCGACTTTTGGTTGCTACCATGAAGGCTGACGGGATGAATTATCCGCTGCATTTGGGTGTTACCGAAGCTGGTGATGGCGAAGATGGCCGCATCAAATCTGCTATTGGCATTGGAGCGCTGCTAGAAGATGGATTAGGCGATACCATTCGCGTATCCTTAACGGAAGCACCTGAGGCCGAAATACCGGTTGCAAAGATCCTTTTGAACAAGTTCGACGACGATTCGAATATCTACACACTTGATACTCCTTCCGTCGTACTTCCGTACGATCCATACTCACACAATCGTCGCGAGAGTAACGCCGTCTCGAAAGTAGGTGGACATCAAGTTCCCGTTGTAGTGGCCGATCTCAGTAAAATTGACACCATCAAACATTCCCATTTCTTCGGTTTTGGCTACAATTATTCTGTTCCATTGGACAAATGGAACATCACCGATAGCGCCGCAGACATCGTGTATATCGGAAATCAGAAGCTATCGTTTGAAACTCCAGGAACGCTGCTCATCGCATGTGATTACACGAATTGGATGGACAATTATCACAGTAAAAGTGGTTATTTACCCTTGATATCGAAAGAAGACTTACCAAAATTAGATGTCACTGAGACCTTTCTCGTGAAACATTCTGCGGAAGATTTAGAACTAGATTACCTATTGAACTATCCGAACGCCATCGTTGTATTGGAAACAAACCATTCCAACAGAACCCAACTATATAGAAATATTCAACTGAATTTTGCGAATAAAAAAATAAAGACACCGGTAATTCTAAAAACCACCCATCGCACGACTAACCCAGAGATTTTCCAATTGTGGTCATCTTCCGACCTAGGCGCCAACTTCATTGATGGATTTGGTGACGGCATATGGCTTGAAGGTGATGTTCCGACAGGATTAATTAATTCCACATCATTCGGGATCTTACAGGCAACGAGAACGCGCATATCGAAAACAGAATACATTTCTTGTCCATCGTGTGGTCGAACGCTTTTTGATCTTCAGGAAACCACTGCAAAAATTCGTGCGCGCACTTCACACCTGAAAGGGTTAAAAATTGGCATCATGGGTTGCATTGTAAATGGTCCCGGCGAAATGGCAGATGCCGATTACGGATATGTTGGTACCCGACCTGGGAAAATACATTTGTACAAAGAGAAGACGGTTGTTCGGAAAAACGTTGATGAGAGTGAAGCTGTTGATGCGTTGATCGAATTGATTCGCGAAAATGGCGACTGGATGGATCCAGTTGAGCACTAATTCTCTTGAAAAAGGCGAAAAATTCGGATATATTCCTTAAACCCCTGATAATGTGCGTGATAAGCGTTAAAAAACACGTGCGCGCCAGTGTTCGATCTCACAAGGGTCAAGGTGTTTTCCTTTCCGCACCAATGAAATGCGCTCAAAACCCTTTAAAATGCCAATTCACCAAAAAAAATGGTCGGTATCTTATAAATCGACCAAAAAAAACGCATCACTCCAAAAAAATTCTATAGAAATTAGATTCACACTAAAAACAAAAAAGGCGACCCAAATAAGAATCGCCTCAAACTATTGAATGGGTATAAAATTTATCTTCCTAAGAAAACGAGAAGAACTGAAACATCACTTGGCGACACTCCACTGATTCGCGAAGCTTGTCCAATGGTGACAGGTTTAATTTTATTCAATTTTTGTTTTGCCTCCGTACTTAAACTAGCGAGCGTTGAAAAATCGAGATCTGGAGGAATGCTCACTCCTTCCAATCTATCCATTTTGTGAGCAACATCCTGTTCACGCGAAATATATCCTTCGTACTTCAATTGAATTTCTGCTTGCATGACCACTTCCTCCTCTTCTTCCATCAATCCGATAGCGAGATCATTTTCCGTTCCATTCATTTCACGAATTTCCTTCATGGTGATTCCAGGGCGCGTTATCAATGAACTCAATCTCACTTGTTGATTGATCGGAGAACTTTCCAAACGCTCGAGCACAGGATTTGCGAATTCAGGAAGAACAGCTTCTTTACTCAGTAAAAACTTCACGCGTTTCGTGCCAGCTTCTTTCTGTTCCATTTTTCGCAGAGCATCATCAGACGCCAATCCAATTTCATGACCGATAGGCGTTAAACGCAAATCAGCATTATCCTGACGGAGCAAGATTCTATATTCCGCTCTACTCGTAAACATTCGATAAGGTTCTTCCGTTCCTTTTGTAATGAGGTCGTCAATGAGTACACCGATGTATGCTTCACTTCGTGTTAGTATAAATGGATTTTGTTCCTTCACTTTTCGCGCAGCATTGATTCCAGCCATGAGTCCTTGACAAGCAGCCTCCTCATATCCTGTTGTTCCATTAATTTGTCCTGCGAAATACAAATTCTCAATTCGTTTTGTTTCCAGCGTGTGTTTCAGTTGTGTCGGCGGAAAATAATCATACTCGATGGCATAACCAGGACGAAACATTTTCACATGTTCGAAACCTGGAATCGAAGTCATTGCTTTGTATTGAACATCTTCTGGCAGCGAAGTGCTAAATCCGTTCACATAAATTTCCACCGTGTTCCATCCTTCTGGCTCCACAAAAATTTGGTGCCGATCTCGATCTGCAAAGCGATTGATTTTATCCTCAATGCTCGGACAATATCTTGGGCCGATACTTTTTATGGCACCATTGAACATTGGCGAACGATCAAACCCTGTTTTGAGTAATTCGTGTGTTTCAGGATTTGTATATGTAATATGACACGATCGCTGAACTGAAAGCGGTTTTGTGTCGCTAAAACTAAATTTGGATGGGTGTTCATCACCAAACTGTTCCTCCATTTTAGAATAATCCAACGAACGTCCATCCACCCGCGGCGGCGTACCTGTTTTCATCCTTCCCGTTTCAAAACCGAGTTTCACCAAATCTTCTGTAATTCCAGTAGCGGCTTTTTCACCTGCACGTCCACCACCAAATTGTTTTTCGCCCAAATGAATCAATCCATTGAGAAAAGTCCCATTGGTGAGCACAACCGATTTTCCTTTGATTTCCACCCCGATTGATGTTCGAACTCCAACAATTCTATCGTTTTCCACAATCAAGCCGTTGCACATGTCTTGCCAAAAATCGACCCCAGGATTTCTCTCGAGCATCAATCGCCACTCCTCAGCAAAACGCATTCGGTCATTTTGTGTTCGTGGCGACCACATTGCGGGTCCTTTTGAAAGGTTGAGCATTCGAAACTGAATTGCGCTCAAGTCGCTCACAATTCCCGAACCACCACCAAGGGCGTCAATTTCCCTCACAATTTGCCCTTTTGCCACTCCACCCATCGCTGGATTGCAGCTCATTTGAGCAATCGTGTTCATGTTCATAGTAATCAACAGCGTGGAACAACCCAGTTTCGCAGCAGCATTTGCCGCCTCACAACCTGCGTGCCCCGCACCCACCACTATCACATCGTATTCTCTCAGCATCACCTATTGTTTCACGTGGAACAAAATTACAACTCTTTTAATTAACCTCGCGTTTCACGTGGAACTATTAAACTTAGCGCCCACGACTCCTTTTGTCTCATCACGGTTATGTCAGTTTCTAATTTATCCATGTAACCCATAAGATGTAAAACACCATGGGCAATTACACGGTTAAGTTCCACGTGGAACAATTCACCATGCTCAATTGCATTCTCATTAACGCGGTCCACTGAAACAAACAAATCACCACACACAACATCCTCTTCCGAATAATCGAATGTGATGATATCCGTATAATAATCATGATTTAAATGCAAGCGGTTGACCTCCAATAAGTAATCATCCGAACAAAAAATAAAGCATAGTTCACCCAGCACAAACCCCTCCGCTACCGCAAGCCCAGATAGCCACGAAACAAAAAATTCTGGATCCAGATCCAGAATTTCAGTGTCTTCGTATACAATATCAATCATTACTTCTTCGAAAAATAGATGCTTACACTACTCCCGGTATCGTTAAACTCCACTGACTCGGCAAGTGACCGCATAAGAAAAATCCCCCTACCGTTCTCCTTTTCAATGTTCTCAGGAGCCGTGGGGTCCGGAAGGTTTCTGAAATCAAATCCTTCCCCACCATCTTTAACATTGAAACAAAAATCCGTTTCCTTATCGCCAACATGTACATCCACTGTAAGCTCCTCTTTGAGCTTGTTGCCGTGAATAATCGCATTGTTCACCGCTTCCGTTACTGCTACCAATACGTTTCCGTAGTAGTCTTCATTCACTTGGAGTTTTTCACACACCTCATCAATCAAACTTTCGACCTTATTCAAAGATCCAAAGGTTGAGGGTATCGACAATTTATTTACAAGAACGTATCCTTCTTTCATGCTACGATTTCATTTACATCATACGATTGAAATACTCGTTAGCTCTGTCTTTATAATACTTCTGATAAGCAGGATCAACAGAACGAAGTAGTTCAATTTGTTTCAACTTCTCCTTGTTATACTCCTCAAATCGTATTTGGTTACCATTCTGATCATTATTTCCAGACTTCGATTCTCTTTTTTCATCAAGCCCTCGTTCACGCGTCGCTTTCTCACTCTCCAACAAGCGCGTTAGGATGTCTTGCTGGCGTTTCACCATGTTGTTTCCAAAACGCCTATTCAACAGATCACGCTCCTGCTCTTCCAATTCCTTAATTAAAGGATTAAGTTTGTTTCCTTCTCCTTGACCCGCCTTATTCAACTCATTTCTTAACTGCTCAAGACGCTTTCGAATAGCTGATTGCTCAGCTGCCATTTTCGCAATTTCCTTGTTTCCCATTCCACCGCTTCCATTTTGACCACCAGGCTTATCTCCAGGTTTATCCCCGGGCTTGTCCCCAGGCTGCTTCCCACCTTCGTTTTGACCCTTCTTCATTTGATCCAACTGCTTCTGTAGCATCTGTTTCATGTCTTGATTTGACATACCATTACCAGGCTTCGGTTGACCCTTTCCACCCGGTTTGTTGCATGTCCCTGAACCTGGTTTACTGTTCTGCATTTGTTGCTGCATCTCTTGCAAACTCTCATTAAGAAGCAACGCCAAATTGTTGTAAGAAGTCATGGTATACTGCTGGTGTATGCCCAAATCCGCCATCTTTCGTTCATCAATATCTTCCAGACTCAAGGCTTGATTAACAGATATTTTATTCAGTTCAGCATCTACAAAACTCGCTATTTTCGGTTGACGTTCAGCTAGGGCATACAAACTATCTCGCACCACTTTTGTGTCATCAATAATCTTTCTCTGTTCGCGCGTATACTTCCTAAAAGCAGGGTCCTTATCGTTGATTCGCGCGAGTTGCTTCATCACACGTTCCTGACTAAAACTCAAGGAAACTAGACTCTCCAGAATGTTCCGCAACATGTCCATGTCCTCCTGAGCTTGTTGCTCATTCGCGCTTTCCTGCATCGCCTGCATTTGCTCTGCCATACTCTCCATGTCTTCAGCAGCACCTTCCTGTGACTCGCCTGCCTTGCCCTCTTTTCCGTTCTCCAAGCTCTCCTTCGCATCCTTCAATTCCTCTTGAATTTCTTCCGCTTTTTCCATGGGCTTACCCATGTCCATAGGGTCTTTGAGCGACTGATTCAAACTATCCATTTTTTGAATATCATCCTTAAGTTGTTCGAATTTATCGTTAATCTCGTTCTGCTCTTTTTTATCATCCTCAGTAGCCTTTCCTTTCTCTTCAATCTCTTCTTTCAAGGCTCTCTGCTCCTCTGCCAACTCCTTCAATTCATTTTCAATCGCATCAATTTTCTCGTTAACTTGGAGACGCTTTAGCATTTCCAAACTACGGTCCATTTGTCTTTTCATGTCCTCTGTAGACATCTCCAACTCCTTCATTTTCTCCTCAACACCGTCCTTGTTTTGCTCCTTCATGAGTTTCTCCAACTCATCCAAAAGATTTCGCAATTCGTCGTCCATCAGTTCCTCCAAGAGCTTCTCAATTTGCTCTTGTTGTTCCATGAGCTCCTTGTCCAATTCCGAGAGTTGATCCTTTTCTTCCAACGAGTTTTTCATGTCCTCTTGAAGCGATTGAAGTTGCTCTATCATCGATTTTTGTTGCTCTTGAAGTTGCTTTACTTGATTCTGTTTGTTCCAATTGGACTGACTCGAATTCATCGTCTCTTTGCGCAGACGATCCATGTCCTCCTTGAATTTCTCCATTTGGCTCATGACATCCTCAAGGTCCTCCTTCGCCTTTTCCTGCTGTTCATCACGTATCTCATTGAGCTCTTCAAGATTCGGCAATTTGTACACAAACGACCTAGACGATGTGCTCTTGTTCCCATTCACTCCATCATTATCCGTCACGACAAAATGATACTCTATCTTATCCTCTAATTGAATGTTTTCACGCCGAAAATCCACAGCAAAATCAAAGGGCGACTCCGTACCAATAACCCGACCAGCATTCATACGTTCCGTTCGCTTCGTCCCATTCACCGACGTAATTGTGTACACAAACGACAAACTAGATAAACCATGGTCATCTGCAACCATACCCGAAAAATAACGGATACCATCTTTCAACGAATCCTGAATTTCTCCAACTTGAATTGAAGGAAAATTGTCCTTTTCTACCTCGACCAAAAACTCAGTTGTATCGGCATTACCGTTCACTTTGTTCTTTAAAATGACTTTACCCTTTGTATCGCTTCTAAACTGATCTGTTACCACAAAACCATCCTTGGTGAAACGTTGACGTTTTGATCCTAGCCAAAATTCAGTGTTCTGACTGTGCTTGGTGATCACACTCCATGAAATCCGTGTTCCTTCCGGTACTGACAGGTCGGACGCATTCTCAACAACCTCATTTTCAAGCCCTAAATACGCCGGGTAGATTAAAGTAGCCTGCATTTTTCCAATTGCAGTCTTTGAAATAACATGTATAGAATAGTCGCTACTCGAAACCTTTTCACCATCAACATTCGCCTCGAAACTTAACTTTGTTGTGGACCTCAATTGGTTCAATTCACCCTTAAAACGATTTTTAGCTACACGCTTCAATAACGCTCGCCCGTTGGAAGATCTAACGTACACCTTATCCGGAATACGATCACCAATCAAACTTACTTCAAACGGAAAATTCTCCCCTTCAACGACACTTTCTCTATCATTCAAAAATGAAAATGTGAACGGCGGTGGAATTTTAAACTCCTTTGAAAACTGTACCACCCGTTGTGTTCCATCTTTAAACATGCCCGGCATAAAGAACAACAACGCGAAGAAAACAGCCAGAATCGGCAAAGCCCACTTCAAGTGCTTCTTATTTTCTTCTAAATCAATCGCATTGGAAAAAGGAACCAAACTCAAGCTTGTACTCCGTTGCTGCACGCTCGCATTCAACAATTCAAAATCAGCAGAATTTTCGTCCATTTGATCCTTCAATTGAAGCGTATTCAATAGTCGATCCGATACTTCTGGAAAAAACGAACCAATGATTGTGGACGCTTGATACCTATCAATGCGCTTGCCGAACGATTTCAATTTTAGAATTGGAATGATCAAGTATTTCCCAAGAATAAAACCATTCACCGCCAAAAAACCAAAAAACAGACTTCCTCGCACATACGAGTTGAATCGACCGAAATACTCGAGGGTGATAATTGTCAAATAGGTCACTAAAAGAACCCCTACAAAGAGGAAGATTCCTTTAATCATTTGATTCTTGTAGAACTTGCGAATAAAGCCGTCTACTTGATCCAATAAGCGATCAAATGCACTCATACATTTCAGATTGAATAACTAAATTACTACATAATCCATTGATAACCTCTAAATAAACGTTAACGAACTGTACAATCGTATACAAAGGGCGTTCAAAGGCAATGAATTCTTCTGCACTAAGAGTATTCTCTCTATCTTTGCTCTCAAAAAATTCGCATTATGTCTGAGAGACCTGTACGCGTTCGATTCGCACCTTCACCCACTGGACCGCTTCACATGGGCGGTGTACGAACAGCTTTGTATAATTACCTGTTCGCTAAAAAACATGGCGGAACATTCATTATCCGCATCGAGGATACGGATCAAACACGATTTGTTACGGGGGCGCAAGAATACATCATGGACGCAATGGCATGGTGCGGAATTATGCCAACCGAGGGTCCGGGAATTGGTGGAAACTATGGTCCTTACGTACAATCAGAACGCATGTCAATGTACCGTGAATATGCCGATCGCTTGGTGAATGAAGATAAAGCTTATTTGGCCTTTGATACCGCCGAAGATTTGGACACAATGCGCGAACAAGCCAAACAAATGGGAATGCCGAATTGGCAATACAATAGCACGACACGGGTTTCAATGAAAAACTCGTTGACTTTACCGGCTGATGAAGTACAACGTAGATTGGACGCCAATGAACCGTATGTTATTCGAATGAAAATGCCACGCAACCGTGACGTCCGATTTGAAGATATTATTCGCGGATGGGTTGTTGTGAACACAAATAATTTGGACGATAAAGTGCTTTTCAAATCAGATGGAATGCCTACTTATCATTTGGCAAACATTGTAGACGACCACACCATGGAAATTAGTCACGTGATTCGTGGTGAAGAATGGTTACCCTCTGCCCCGCTGCACGTTTTGCTCTACGAAGCCTTCGAATGGGAGGCTCCACAATTCGCACACTTGCCATTGCTGTTGAGACCTGACGGAAACGGAAAACTCTCGAAGCGCGATGGTGATCGTCTTGGGTTCCCTGTTTTTCCAACAAAATGGGTGGCTGCTGACGGTGAAATCTATTCAGGATACCGAGAAAATGGTTATTTCCCAGAAGCGTTCATCAATATGCTTGCATTCCTAGGTTGGAATCCTGGAACGACACAGGAGATCTTTTCTTTGGATGAATTGTGTGAAGCATTTACGCTTGAGCGTGTGGCGAAAGCAGGCGCAAAATTTGATGCCGACAAAACCCGATGGTTTCAATCACACTATCTCCGAGCTACACCAAATGAAGAGCTAGCCTTACAATTATCGCAAATATTAACTGATAAACACGATTTAGCATCGTTAACTACAGTTTGCGGCTTAATGAAAGAGCGAGCAACATTCGTGGAAGATATCCTAACTGAAGGATCCTTTTTACTTGGAAAACCAGAGTCGTATGACGAAGCAACAGTTAGCAAAAAATGGAATGAAAACGCGGCAGGACTGATGCTCGATTGGAAGGTGAAACTTGAAAATCTAAGTTCGTTTGAAGCTTCAACCATTGAAGAAGCGTTTAAGGCTTTTATTGCAGAGAAAGAAATGGGTATCGGTGCTGTTCTCCCGCTCTTCCGTTTGCTCATTACTGGAAAAGGAATGGGCCCAAGTATGTTTGAAATTTCAGCATTCTTGGGGAAATCAGAATGCTTAGAGCGCATTGACTTGGGCATCGTTGCATTGGCAAAGCATACGGCAAACGTATAAACCATGGTGCACATTATCGAGGTTAACGGGATCAAATGCTATGCACATCACGGGTGCTTGCCTGAAGAGGAACTGATTGGCGGACACTACGTAGTTGACGTGCAAATGCACACAAATTTTAGCGAGGCAGCAAAAACAGACGATTTATCTAAAACAATAGATTACGTTCAGGTGAATGCCATTGTTCGTGAAGAAGTTGCCATCCGCTCTAAATTGATCGAACAGGTTGGACAACGCATTGTTTCAAGACTAAAGCGGGAAATAAATGGCATCCACAAGCTACGCGTGAAGCTTACGAAATTGTCGCCCCCTATTAACGGCGATGTAGATAACGTTGCAATAATTATCGAAGAGTAACGCGAAGACTTAAATTATTCTTACATTTGCGCTCCCTGGTTTCGTGGCCGAGTGGCTAGGCAGAGGTCTGCAAAACCTTCTACAGCGGTTCGAATCCGCTCGAAACCTCGAAAACCCCTTATACATTTGTATTTAAGGGGTTTTTTTTTCCATGTATTGTTGTGTCTGGAACTTGTACAATCTGACGGTGTTTATCAATTTTACACTTTGCTTGATCACCCATTCATCCATAAATAGATCTTCTCAAACTGAATGATGCGGGTTGAATTCCACTATCCTTTCAAATATTAAAGCTTACCTTTGCAAAAATTTCAAGTTAGCACATTTATGAAAATATTGGTGACCGGTCCAGACGGTGTATTAGGGAGTAATGTGGTTCGTGAATTACTTTCGCGCAATCACGAAGTTAGCGTGATGCTCATGGACGCGTCTGCTCCAACACCAACGCTCGACGGTTTGACCATTCAACGGTTTTATGGAAACATTTTGAATCCGAGCGATTTAGATTCAGCGTTTCCTGGACACGAAGTCGTCATTCATTGTGCAGCGGCAACGTCGATGTATCCGCCGCGCGATACGTTTGTCAACAAGGTAAATATTGGTGGTAGCGAAAACGTGATTAATGCCGTCTTGAAACATTCGATTCAACGCTTGATTTATGTAGGAACTGCGAATTCGCACGGTTATGGCGACGCTAAAGACCCAGGGAAAGAGGGAAATCCATACATCTCGATCAAATATGGATCAGATTACATGGATTCTAAACGAAAAGCGCAAGAGCTTGTTTTTGAGGCTGTAAAAACTCGAAATCTTCCTGCATTGGTGGTAAATCCAACGTTTATGCTCGGACCTTATGATTCAAAACCGAGTTCGGGCGCGATGATTGTGGCGGTGCACCAAGGAAAAGTGCCCGGCTATACAGGTGGTGGAAAAAATTTCGTGGCGGTAAAAGATGTCGCGGTTGCCATTGCGAATGCGGTGACGATGGGAAGAATTGGAGAATCATACATCCTTGGAAACGAGAATTTGACTTTCCACGAGGCATTTGATATGATCGCCGAAACGATTGGCGCCAAAAAAATTAAATTCAAACTACCCAACTTCATTGTGAAATCGTATGGCGCAATGACTTCCTTTTTTGCAAAAGTGTTTAAGTTCACTCCTGCCGTTACCAAAGAGTTGGCGATCATTTCATGCGATACACACTATTATTCTTCCGAAAAAGCTCGTGCCGAGTTGCTTTTACCACAAACACCTGTGAAAGAAGCGGTTGCTGAATGCTTTGCTTGGTTGAAGGAAAATGGTTATTTAGATAAAAAATAGATGTTCAAAGATAAAGTCATAGTGATTACAGGCTCGGTTCAGGGAATCGGGAAACGAACTGCAGAATTGTTTGCGGAGCGCGGAGCGAAGGTCATAATCAATTCCCGCACGGAATCAAAAGTTGTTGCGACGGTTGCAGAGCTTGAAGGCAAGGGATATGACGTGCTAGGAATTGCGGGTGACGTTTCCGATTTTGATTTCTGCATGGACATGAAAAAGCAAGTTGTTGCAAAATACGGCCGAGTTGATTATTTGATTAACAATGCAGGATTGGCAGCAAAAGGAACCATTTCAGCAACTGAGGCGGCGGTATATGAAAAGATGTATGCCGTGAATGTGCTCGGAAGTTTGTATCCAACGATGGCGTTTCTACCTGAAATCAAACAGGTAAAAGGCGGCGTACTATTCGTTTCTTCGATGGCTGGAATCATTGGTTTGCCGAGTTATTCTGCCTATTCTGGGACCAAGCGTTCCATTGTTAGTTTGGCAGAAAGCTTGAAAAATGAATTGGTGGATGATGAAGTGTATATCGGGGTGAATTATCCCGGGTTCACAGAAAACGATGTTCAAAAAGAGATTTTAACGCCAAGTGGTGAGTCAAAAGTGATGGTGAAACGTACAGATGTGAAAGTGGAGCCACTCGACAAAACAGTAAATAAGATTATTCGACAAATTGAAAAACGTAAATTCCGTTCCTATACTTCATACAAAGGTCGGGCATTGCAAACAATGTATCGCCTTTTTCCAACGCTATCGCTTGCGGTATTAAAAAAGAATAGACGGAAGATAATGGATATGCAATAATGTTAATTGGTAAGGATTACGAAAAAATAGAATTCAATTTTTATGGTTTCGACTTTGTTGAACCGAACGCTTTGTATGGTGATGTTATCATTGCCATTTTCGCTCTCTATTTCGGGGTCTTGACCCGACGCTATTTTAAACAAACAGGTTTACTCTTTTTCAAGCATTGGACATGGTTTTTTAATGTCTTTGGCTACGGATTTATTCTGGGTGGACTGGGCCATTTTTGCTACAACTACTTCGGAATTCCGGGTAAAATTCCATCGTGGTATTCGGGTATTATTTCAACGATGTACATTGAACTCGCAATGGCCTCACTCTTGCCAACAGCACGTTATTATCAATTGGCGCGGTTTTTCTACATCAAAACATTTATCATCTGTTTGATACAATTGTATTTTATCCTCTTTATTGACTTGGAAAAAGAACCCGGAATTGGCTTGATTGGACCCACTTTGGCATCACTCACAGGCCTGATCACTTCACTCGGGGTGTTGGGAGCGCGTTTTTCGAAGAGCATCTACCCCGATTTTTGGTACTTATGGCTCAGTATTATTGTTGTGTTCCCCTCCGTGATTTTTCAAGCGATGAAAATCAACTTCCACCAATGGTTTGACCGAAACGATGTGAGCCATGTGCTAATGCTCGGCAACATAATACTCTATTTTATGGCTGTTCGCGGTTACTTTCGTTTCCAAACAGATTCAGATCTCGGGAAAAAGTCGATTGAAGAACGCGGGGCTCTTTCCTAGCGTTTAATCGTTAATTGCTCGTAAATAGGAAAAGGATTTCCTTCCGAATCGTATGCTGAAACCATGTACATATATGTTCCGTCTGGAACTATTTCACCTGAGCGGATATCAAGCCCATTCCATGTAAACGCAGGATCAGTGGATTTAAAAACAATATCACCTTTCGGATCAAATACCACAATTGAGAAATCTGTCAGCCCTTCGCTTTCGAGGAAAAACAGATCGTTCTCCTTGTCTCCATTTGGTGTGAATACGTTGGGGTATTTTTTGATTGGCTGCAGCGTCGATTCTTGACTCACATCTTCGGGCAAATTACTCGACGGCTTGCCATAATTGGTCATTCCTGCATAGGTAATCCCTTGAACAATGGTTGGCTCTTTAGTGTCCGAAGCTAGTCTAGGGATTCTATTTGGAATAAGTCTGTTAACTTCAGGGAATGTCTCACGCGGAGGATTTAGCCCGCTTGTAGGTTTCGTAGACGGTGCAAGTGTTTGTTTTCCTGTTGCTTTAGCATTGCTCACCGCTGGCTGCACGGATTCGTTAATTGTAACAACCTCTTCGGTTTGAGGTTGATCGGTTTGCGCCTCGTTAGAAACTTCCTGTTCTGGCGTTTTGTTTTCATTCGGTGCATCCGTTGAATTGATAACAACCACTGTTGCAATGGCCGCAGCAGAAACGCCGATTCCAATAGCTATTTTAGTAAATAAAGAAAGTCCGGCTGCAACGGTAGTTGTTGCACCAGCAGCCACTTGCGATGAAATCTTTGCCCACAATTCTGGGTTGACTTTCGCTTCGTAGTTCCCTAGTTTTTGGGAAAACAGTTCCTTAATGTTGTCTTTACCTTCCAATTTCCAATTCTTCTACTTTCATTCTTAAATACGCTTTTGCGCGCGAATACTGCGATTTTGACGTGTTTTCAGTCACCCCAAGCTGCTCACCTATTTCTTTGTGTGAGTAACCTTCAATCGCGAACATGTTGAACACCGTTCGATAGCCATCTGGCATTTCTTGAATCAATTTGAGCAAATCTTCTTCCATTAAAGAAGCCAATGCATCAGAATCAGATTCCACCTTGTATTCCACATCCTCCATGGAAACATTTGCGTTGAATTTGTTATTCTTTCGAATGTGATCCAATGCTGTGTTTACCATAATTCGGCGCACCCACCCCTCTAATGATCCTTCACCTGAATACTTGTCCAGCTTTGTAAATACTTTCACAAAACCATCTTGCATCACGTCCTCTGCTTGTTCCGTATCCTTTGTATACCGCAAACAAACACCCATCATTTTTGGGGCGTACCTTTCAAACAACTTCCGCTGAGCCAATTGATCTCCTTCAACACACTTATTTGCTAACGTTCTTTCATCCATCGCTCGCGCTTATTACCTAGACTACTATTGTTTAAAAAAGGTTGCATATTAACGAAAATCAACGCAAAAGAAGTATTTTTGATTCACCAAAAACAGTAAATGAGGATTTTTCTACTCCTAGCATGTCTCCTGCTAACATCTTATTCAAACGCCCAAAAGTCAAATCATATTGCTCTTAAACCGGGAAATTGGATCGCTGAACTTGCTTTGAACACATCGGACAATCTTCCCTTTAATATGGTCGTCACAAAAACAACAACAGGTTACGGGTTCAAGGTTGAAAACGGCGATGAAATGATAGAACTCACTGAAGCTGAGCAAAAAGGAGACTCATTATATGTTCGTTTTCCTTTCTTCAATTCGATGTTGGTATTTGCAGCAGACTCTAAACGCTCGATCAGTGGCTATTGGGTCAACTTCAACAAAGGCCCTAATTACAAAATTCCTTTTCATTCAAATAAACAACGCTCTGAACGGTTTTCATTTGCAAAAAAGAAAATAATGGATACTTCCATTGATGGTAAATGGGAAGTAACCTTTGAGCCTCGCACAAATTCAGCTTATCCGGCGGTTGGTGTTTTTGAACAGGTGGAAGGAAAAAGTGAAATTTCAGGTACGTTTTTGACCGAAACCGGAGACTACCGTTTTTTGGATGGAAATATAGTCGGTGATAGCCTGTTTTTATCCTGCTTTGATGGATCCCATGCATTTTTATTCAAGGCTGCTATTGTAAATGATTCATTGAAAGGTCAATTTTTTAGCGGTTCTCATTGGAAATCTTCCTGGGAAGGACAACGAAATGAACAAGCAATATTAAAAAGTCCTGAAGAGCTAACCTATATGGTGGACAGCAGCACTGTTGCATTCGCGTTAACCGACCTTGAGGGCAAGCCCTTTTCATTTCCAAATGAAAACTCTACTGGGAAGGTAACGATCATTCAAATTATGGGAACATGGTGTCCTAACTGTTTGGATGAAACAATGTATTACAAAGAACTTTACGAAGCATATCACAGTAAGGGATTGGAAATCATTTCGATTGCATATGAAACAGGCAATACAACGGAAGAATATGTGGCGAGCATCACACGACTCAAAAATAAACTTAATTTAAATTTCACGTTTCTTGTTGGTGGCGCAGCAAAAAAGAACTTGGCTTCCGAACATTTCAGTATGTTGAATGAAATTATATCGTTCCCAACCTCCATTTTTATTGGTCGAGATGGTCAGGTGAAACGCATACACACAGGTTTCAATGGTCCAGGCACAGGTGAGTACTACAGAGAATATGTAAGCAATACAAATTCGTTGATTGAAAATCTCCTCGCTGAATAAGCTTTAAACACACGCTATTTTCTCGACGCGTCGCTCGTGTCTTCCCCCTTCAAAAGCCGTTGTAAGGAATGTATTCACCATTTCCAACCCTTCTTCAGTGGAAATAAACCGAGCGGGTAGCGCAATAATGTTTGCATTGTTGTGTAAACGTGCCAACTCCGCTAATTCATTCTTCCAGCACAATGCACTGCGCACACCTTGATGTTTATTGGCCGTCATATTGATTCCGTTTCCAGATCCACAAATCAAAATACCAAGCATTCCTTCATTTTGTTCAACCATCTCTGCCACAGGATGACCAAAATCAGGGTAGTCAATGCTTTCTTCTGAATAACAACCAAAATCTTTCATTGTATATCCTACGGCTGTTAAATGACTAATTATAGCAGATTTGAGTTCAAATCCTGCGTGATCTGCACCTATTGGAATGATTTTATTCATGGTTTTATTGACTTTTTTACAAAGCTACTCCTTATTAACAATTGATCCAAGTTTTAAACACTGGAATGATTTAACCAACCAAAACACGGGTGTTTCAGTGCCTACTTATCCACGAAACTATGTGTTAAATTGTTAATACACGTTTACAACTTTCCATATCTTTTTCTAGGATTCTACTAGATCTTGTATATACCATTAAATTATTTTCTTAACCTAGAAAAGTTTCGGTGAATTGTTGGCGACTTATCAGACTGTCATCCACAAAAATTTAACGTAAAGTTGAAGTGAAATAATCAACAACTTACAAATAAGTCTATATGTGGATAAGTGATTAAAAACGATAAAAACCAGTGCTTTATACCCTGAATAACCTGTTCATATCACAACGCTAAGTCGAACTATTTCTAAAAACAACTAAAATGAACAAATGTTCTAAACATATCAACACCCTTAATAAAGAATAATAGATTCTCTTTTATAAAAGATCTTTAAATTATTCTTTTAGTTCTTTCTCTGCTAAACGGAAAATTAGTTAATTCCATTTAAGTTGCTATCTTAGAGAAGGTTTAAATATAATTAACTGTAAAACAATTAGTTATATTAGTTAATGTGAAATAAATTGATCCAGTTTTCGATTGTTGAATGATCATTCGGAAAAGAACAATTATCTTACTCATTCTTTTGGTTGATCAAGCATGAAGGATTCAAAAATAGGACGTTTATTAACCAGTGATACGGAATTAAAAGTCTATTACGAAAACGAAAATAATTTAGTACGACTGGTTCGTTTACAATTTGTTGCGACCTTCTTGATTGCGCCCATTTTCAGCATTTGTGTGTATTCATTGGATATTCCAAAAGTCTACTTCAATTTGGGGATTTCGTATAGTGTCCTAATGCTCATCTATATAAGCATCTGTTGGCTGATCCCTTATTTTAAGAACAGATTGATCCATTTTTTTATTGGACATTTATTCGTCATGACGCTTGTTGCGTACATAAGTCTTCTTGACAATGGAATTCCTTTGGTTGAATTCACCTGTTTTTTTGCGTTGTATAGCGCTACCATTTTCGTGATTCAACGCTGGTATCCTTCTGTAATCTACAATTCGTTTGTTTTGGTGTTGTTGATATTCGGATTTCAAGAAGTGGAGAATCCAGGAATTGATAAAACCTTAGCCTTTGCATTGTTTTCAGTCGTAGCAATGAGCTCCGCTTTGGTGTTGTATTCCCGCGAGAAAATGATCAATGGAATTGAGGATTACTCAGAATATCTCAAGAACATCATCAATAATCCTGGTTCAGGTTATCTACTTTTTGATTTTGAAAAACACCTCCCGAAAATATTGGACTACAATGATCAAGCCTTGAGGGATCTTCATTTAAAAGTGAATTCATCCAAAGGAATTGGTTACAACTTTTTCTCTCACTTTTCCATGTATGATTTGGATGAAATAGAGAGGTTGAAGTTCGGTTCCAAATACGTAAAAACCATAAAAACAAAACACATAGAGCCTCAAACACTTGAGATTCATATCATTTTACAACAGCTCAAAAATGGGGCGTATTGGTTGGCAAAAATCAATAACGTTACTGAAGATATACGTAAACGTCAAGAACTTGAACAGAATGAAAAGAAATATAGAAACCTATATTATAGGAACAAAGCAGGCGTGTTTACCGTCAATCGACAGTCTGAAATAATTGATGGTAATAGTTCCTTTTTTGCGATGTTCGAAGATTCAATAGCGATTGGTCAAAAATTATTTCCTGTTGATCGATTTAAAGATTGGCAATTTGTGTTGGATTCATTTGGGAAAAATGAAAATTTACAGAATTATCAAACCCAATTTATTCTTCCAAATCACAATCAAAAAACATTCATTTTTAGTTGGTATTTGGATGTGCAAACCGATCTAATTGAGGCATCGGTAATTGATCTAACCAGTATTCAAAAAGCGTCCCAAGCACTCAAACAAAATGAGCAAAAATATCGATCCATATTTGAGGAATCGAATGATTCAATTTTACTCTTGGATGGAGATCAAATTGTGGATGTAAATAGACGTGGAATTCAACTTTTTGGAAAATCGGAGCACGAACTCCTACAATCAAAATTGTTTGATTTAAGTTGGGATCCTACGCCAGAAAACGAGTTGATTTACAACGACCTGCGTAGACGACTTTCAAATATGCGAAGCATCAAATTTGATTGGTTGTTCAAAGGAACGAAGCGAATGATTGAAGGTGAGGTTTCTATAATTGGTTTGAATTTAGAGGATAAATTCTATTATCAGTGTGTGATTCATGATCAAACAGATCGGAATAGAAATATGCGTTCACTTGAGCAAAACAGAAAAAATTTAGAGAACATCTTAGAGAATAATCCTGAAGGCATATTAATCGTTCACAGGAACGAAATATTGTATAAAAACTCGGAGATTGATGTGATTTTTAAAGAACCATTTTCAATTCAACAAATTTTTAAACCAAAGGATCAAGTGCGCTTCAATGCCTGTTTTGAAGCACACAAAGCAGAAAACACCATTCAAAATATTCAGCTGGAATTGGATGGAAAGCGAAATGAATACAAACAGGTGGATGTCACGTTGGTATCAACCAATTATGAAGAAAAAAACTCAACGCTAATAATTATTAAAGATATTTCCGTTCAATCTGTTCTTGCAAAACAAAAATTGCGTGCCGAATTAGCGGAGGAAACCAATAAAAAATTAGAGAATGAAATTGCGGTACGTATCAAAGCAGAACGATTGGTTCAAGAAGAATTTTTACGAACCAAAGCGATTTTTGAAAGCTCATCCAACACCTTTTTACTCACTGTACTATTGGATGCACGCATTTCTTCGTTCAACTCACATTTCGAAAATTATTTTAAACCATTTTTTAAACGAAAAGTTAGAATTGGCATGAATTTCAACGATCTTTTTGAAAGAATATTTTCATCCATTCAACTGCGCTATTTTAATATATTGTTTCATCAAATTAAAAACGGTAAATCGCATCAATTTGAAGTAGGTTTCGAACACCCTAGGGAAGATGTTTGGTTAGCAGTTTTCATGAATCCCATTTTTGATACCCAAGGAAATGTGGCCGAAATTTCAATTGTGGCGCACGACATTAGCGAAAAGAAAAAAATCACCAATGAAATTACGGAGTCATTGAAGGAAAAAGAGGTAATGCTAAAAGAAATTCACCATAGAGTGAAGAACAACTTGCAAATTATCTCCAGTATTCTCAATCTTCAATCGTCCTTTGTCACGGATAAAAACACCCTTGAAATCCTTCAGGATAGTAGAAATAGAATTAGATCCATGGCGATCATTCACGAGAACCTCTATCGAACAGAAGATTTTTCAAGCATCAATTTTGCCGATTACCTGATCAACTTGGTTACTAATCTGATTGCATCCTACCGAATCAATGATGATATTCAGCTTGAATGCGATGTGGACCAAATTAATCTGGTGCTTGATCAAGCGATTCCGTGCGGACTTTTGGTAAATGAGTTGATCACAAATTCATTGAAATATGCGTGGCCCAATCAACAACTCGGCATCATTAAATTAGGATTGAAAGAAAGAAAAGGGGTGGTTATCTTAACGATAGGTGACAACGGAATAGGTTTACCCGTTGCGTTTGAAGAGTTGAATTCCGACACACTGGGATTACAATTGGTTGTTACTCTAGTCGAACAACTTGATGGTAAACTCGACGTAAACAGTGCAAATGGAACGGAATATTTAGTTAAATTTGAGAATATAAAAAACCGGTCGAATGGCAAAGATTAACGTATTAGTAGTAGAAGATGAATCAATCGTTTCTAAAGACATTCAACACAGTTTAAAGAAACTTGGGTACAACGTTGTTGGTTCATCCGCAACAGCCGAAAAAGCAATCGAATTGGCGATTAGCGAAAGACCGGATATTATTTTGATGGATATTATGCTCAAGGGTGATATGAGCGGAATCGAAGCAGCTGATGAAATTCGGAAAACGTGCGCCATCCCTATTATTTTTCTCACAGCGTATGCCGACGAATCTACACTGTCTAAAGCGAAAGTCACAGAACCGTTTGGCTATATTTTAAAGCCCTTCAAAGAAATTGATTTACACACAACCATTGAAATGGCGATCTATAAACATAGTCGCGAGCAGGAAATTGTGAAACAACGGGATTTGCTTTTTTCGCTTGTTGAAAACAAAGATAGTGCACAGAAGGGCTACATCTTTGTGAAATCAAATAGCAAGCTGATCAAATTGAAGAGTGAAGATGTTTATTATATCGAAGCATTGAAAGATTACGTTGTAATTCACACCTTAGACATGCGCTACACGATCCACTCTACCATGAAAGAGATTGACACGAAAATGGGTCAAGAAGCTTTTGTGCGCATCCATAGATCGTTTATTGTTCAACTCGCTAAAATCGCAACCATTGAATACCCAAACCTCACCTTGGAGAACATCGATAAATCGTTCCCAATAGGCGGATCGTACCGCGATGATTTGAACAACCGGATTAATTTAATTTAAGCGCGGTCATCCTTGTACTAGCTCTAAGTCGATGCGGCGCTTTTTCGTAGAAACTTCGTAAATCCTTACGCGAACGGGATCTCCAAAGTTGTATGTTTTTCCTGTTTTTACTCCAACGATCATGTACTGATCCGCGTCAAAACTGAAACGATCTCCCGGTAAATCTTGCATAGGAATCATACCTTCGCATTGGTTTTCGTCCATTTTCACAAACATTCCAAATTCGGCAACACCCGAAACAACGCCATCAAATTCTTGTCCGATTTTATCGGAAACAAACAAGGTTTGGAAGTACTTCGTGCTCTCACGTTCGGCCTCAACAGCCTTGCGTTCCATGCGCGAAATCCGTTTGCAAATATCGTCCAGATCCGTTCCGTATCTATGCTTATTGCTCGTCAACGTCTCTTGTAAAATTCGGTGTACAATCAAATCTGCATACCGACGAATAGGGGAGGTGAAGTGCGTATAAAAATCGAAGCACAAACCATAGTGACCAATGTTTTTTGTTTCATAAGAAGCGCGTGCCATCGAACGAATCGCCATGGATTGAATCAAGGAATATTCGTTTTTGTAGCGAATATCATCCAATAATCCATTGATGTTTGTGGAAATTTTCTCCGGGTTTTTCGTGTCGATCTCGTACCCAAATTTTTGAACAAACATATTGAAGAGTTCAATTTTTGCAGGGTCTGGTTTATCGTGGCAGCGATAAACGAATGGGATTTTTTCTTCGCCTTTTTTGTGTTTTGAAACAAATGTCGCCACCAAACGATTTGCCAATAGCATGAACTCCTCAATCAATTTATGAGCGTCTTTTGAACGCTTGATCATCAGCGATTCTGGGAAACCATTTTCATCTAAACGGAAACGAACTTCTTCCGATTCAATGTTCATTGCACCAGCATCCAATCGCTTTTTTCGCAAAATTTTAGCGATTTTATCTAAAATAAGCAATTCTTCCTTAAAATCACCCTCGCTACCTTCAATGATTTCTTGTGCTTGTTCATAGCTAAATCGTCGATCGGAATGAATTACTGTTTGTCCAAACCACTGTTGGTGCACCTTACCTGATTCATCTATTTCAACGACAGTAGAGAAGGTGAATTTATCTTCATGTGGGCGCAAAGAACACGCGAGATTGGATAACTGTTCGGGCAACATGGGGACAACCCGATCTACAAGATAGACCGAATTGGAACGCTTCAAAGCCTCTTCATCCATCGCTGATCCGGGTCGCACGTAATGAGAAACATCCGCAATGTGAATGCCCACTTCAATGTTGCCATTTGCCAATCGTTGAAAGGAAAGGGCATCATCAAAATCTTTTGCATCATCAGGATCGATGGTGAAGGTCGTTATATTTCTAAAATCGCGCCGATTGGCGACTTCTGTTTGATCGAGTTCAATACCCACAACTTCCGCCTCGGAAAGGACGGCATCGGAAAATTTAAAATCCAATCCTTGATTGACCAAAATACTGATCATTTCGTTGTCGTTTGCCGAGTTGTTCCCCAACAATTCAACAACTTCTCCATAAGGATTGTCGGCGGATTTTGGCCATTTCGTGATCTTCACCAATGCCTTTTCTCCGTCCTTTGCGTTGTATAGTTTCTCTTTTGGTATGTAAATATCTGTGCCAACCCGTGAATTATCAGGGATCAAAAAAGCGTAATCTTTTGTGAGACGAATCGTCCCCACAAATTGGGTGCGTTCCCGTTCTAACACTTCTACAATTCTCCCCTCGTTGCGCGATTTCCCTTGCTTGGTGATTTGAACCTTAACGCGGTCACCATCAAGCCCTTGTTGTGTTTCTGAGGGTGGAATATAAATATCCGTGCTTGTATCATCCGTGATCACGAATCCAGCTCCACGTTGTGTCATTTCCAAAACACCTGTCACAAAATTTGTTTGCCCACTTAATGTATAACTTCCATGACTTATGGACGAAATAAACTTCTCTTTCTTCAAATCTTCTAAGATTGTGAACACTAATTTTCGGAGGGCTTTTTCGCGTACATCAATCAATCCGCAGATTTGGCGATGGTTGAACGTTGATTCAGGATGTTCTGTAAATACCTTTCGGATAATGTGCGAAAGGCTTCGATTCAGCTTAACATTCGGCTTATTTCTTGGCATATACCACGAAAGTACGGTTAATTTAGAATAAATATCGAATAGAAAGGGCAAAACAATTCCACGCTTTATGGTAACTTTGTTGTAAAATCACCGACATGAAAGAAAGAGTTGAACAAGCATTGAATAATCAGATCAAGAAAGAAGGACAGTCTTCACAGTTTTATTTGGCAATGGCATCTTGGGCTGAATCAAAAGGGTTGAGCGGAACATCAGGGTTTTTATATAAACAATCTGAAGAAGAGCGATTTCACATGTTGAAATTGGTGAAATTTGTAAATGAACGCGGTGGAAGAGCAATTATTCCAGGATTTGAAACACCACCAACGGAGTTTGAGTCCGTAGGAAATGTTTTTCAATTGCTCTTGAAACACGAAATTGATATCACAGAAAGCATCAACGATTTGGTGGAAGTGTGCCTAAACGAAAAAGATTACACAACGCATAATTTTATCCAATGGTACTTGTCTGAGCAACTCGAAGAAGAGGCACAAGCGCGCACCATTCTTGATAAGGTGAAACTTATTGGAGAGGACAAGGCAGGACTTTACCTTTTTGATCGCGACCTAGAAAACTCAACATTTACGGTCACTCCCGCAAATACAGTTAATCAAGGAGCTTAAAGTTCCTCGAATAATGGTATTTTAACCTTCGAAATCGAAATGAAAAAATACCTTGCTTACATACTTATTAGCGGCGTAACCTATTTTGCAGGTGCCCAAAAGGAGTTTCGTTTCCGAAACTTCAGCATCAACGACGGTTTATCCCAAAGCTCCGTTACGGCATTGGTTCAAGATGAGAATAACGCGCTGTGGGTGGGAACGCAAGATGGATTGAACCGTTTTGACGGAAAAAATTTCGAAGTATTCACCGCCGATCAAACTCCCGGGCTCGAAAGCGCGTATATCAAATGTGCGCTGAAAGATCAAACAGGAAACATTTGGTTTGGAACCAATAATGGACTTTCAACCTATGACGCGCTGCGAGAAACGTTTCACACGTATTTTCCAAAATCAGGAGAAGCCATTCAAATTGAAAGTGTGGCGCTTGGCAAAAACAACCAACTTTGGGTTGCTAGTGCGGAAAACGGACTCTTTCGGTTTGATACGAAAACGCATACATTCACAAGTCTAAAGCATCTGATTCCTTCTAGAAAAACAACGCATGTCGTGGTTACAGAAGGCGGATTAGTAGTGGTGGCAACAGCTGATAATTGGATTTATTTTTACAACCCATCCACCAATAAAATTACGAAAATAGGGGATGATCAACGCAGTGCATTGCCTGTGATCAACCGTATGATTATTCACGGGAAAAATGAATTAATCCTCTGCACAGGTGAAGGCGTTTTGAGTCTTGACCTTATTAGCAAACGGACATCTCAAAAATTCGCTTTTTGGAAAAGCCAAATCGGTGAAGTAGCTGCTACTGATCTCTATCACTATCAAGATTTTGGATGGGTTATTTGCACCAAAAGTCAAGGGATTTATGTGATTTATGAGAACGAGGAAGTTCACCAAAGTACCGAGGATATTTTTCAAAAAACGGCCCTTCTTAATAATGCGACGAATTTAATTTATCGGGATAATTCAGGGTTTTTATGGATTGCTTCACAACGTGGATTATCCGTTTTTGACCCTGCGAACAATGGAATTTTGGGTGTTGGTCCGAGTGGAAATGAGGACAGTGGAATTCCAACACCTAGCGTATGGAGCTTTGCAGAAAGTGCTTCAGGTCAATATATTTATATTGGTACCGATAATGGAATTTCCCGTTACGATGCAAAAACCGGAAAATTTAAACAATACTACCGAAACAGAAGTGAAACAGAATTATCCAACGAAATTTCGGTGCTCAGCATAGAGCCGATTCGCGATAATTTTTTCCTCGTGGCTTGCACAGATGGAATTTTTGAACTCAACATTTCGGACGAAGGATATAGCTATACAAAAATTAAGTATCTCTCGGATGAGGTTGCGTTGCAGCATGAAAGATCCTACTCAATCGAACACTGGAAAGGATCCATCTACCTCATTGCTACCAAAGGTGGCGCCATTTCTTATGACGTCAACACAAAAAAGATGAAGGTCTTTCAGCACGAAGCAAAAAACGTAAAAGGAACGATATCAAAAGGAATTTGTCGCTTGGTTTACAAAGATCAAACGGGAAAAATTTGGTTTGCAACTAGCACTGGAGGTCTCAATGTTTGTACCGAAAAAAACGGGGAACTTATCATTCGTCCTTATGAATTTAACTCCTATATTCAAAATGTGTCCAGCGATTACATCACCTCTATTTACCGCACAAAAAATGGTGAATATTGGATGGGAACCCTAGGGGCTGGATTGTTGAAATGGAACGAAGCAAAACGGAAAATTACCGTCTACGATAAAAAGGACGGCTTACCAAACGACGTTATTTATGGGATCCTTCGCGACGAAAAAGGGCATTTTTGGCTGAGCACTAACAAAGGATTGTGTCAATTTGATCCTGTGAAAAAACGTGCTCGAAATTTCACAGAAATCAATGGATTGATGAGCAATGAATTCAATATCGGAGCTTACTTGCTTTCATCGAAAGGGAAAATGTTTTTTGGTGGAATTTATGGATACAACTTCTTCAATCCTTCGGAACTTTCAAAGCCCAAAAATGCAATTAGTGTTGTTTTTACGAAATTTAAACTCGAAAACGAATGGTTAAAACCAGGTCCAAATAGTATCCTCACCAAGCCCATTTCGTTTATGAAAGAAATCAATCTTTCTTATCAAAAACGAAGTTTCACCTTACGATTTCAATCCTCAGACTTGAGTCATCCAGAGTTGATCAACTACAAGTACATTTTGGAAGGGTCGGATGAACGCGAAATTTTTATTGGTACGGATAACGAAATACACTTTAATGCACTTGCACCAGGAAGCTATGTATTGAAAGTATATGCTCGGCTTGGAGACGGACCATGGAGTGAATACCCCGCCACATTGATCATCAATGTGAAAGCGCCGTTTTGGCAAACATTGTGGTTTTGGATTGCGTTCGCGGTCGTTGCGGCAATTCTTATCCGTTGGTTTGTGCGTCGAAGAATGGACTCTTCGCGAAGGGAGCAAGTGCGACTTGAAATGAAAATTCGGGATCGAACACGCGAAATTCAGCAGCAAAACGAGAAAATCGAGTTCCAACGGAAAAAAATTGAGGAGGAGAAAAACAAGGTTGTACGTCAGCAGAAACTGCTTCAAATTGAGAAGGACAAAACCGAAAAATTGCTCCGAAATGTGATTCCCGCATCCACTGCTGAAGAACTTAAAAAACGTGGGAAAGCACGCGCACGCGCCTATACGAAAGTATCGGTCTTGTTTACAGACTTTGTTGGTTTCACGAAGATTTCGGACCGAATGAACCCAACGGAATTGGTCAAAAAACTCGATGTCTACTTCACTAAATTTGATGAAATCATTGTAAGTAACAACCTCGAAAAAATCAAAACCATTGGGGATGCATATATGTGTGCGGGTGGTGTACCTGTGCGTAACAACACAAATCCAATTGACACTTGCTTGGCGGCACTTGAGATTCAAGCCTATATGGAAAAGCGGAAACATGACGCCATTGCAAATGATCGAGAATACTGGGAATTGCGCCTTGGAATAAACACAGGTGAAGTTACTGCCGGTGTGATTGGGAGCGAGCGCTTGGCGTATGATATTTGGGGAGCAACTGTCAACCAAGCGCAACGAATGGAAATGCTGGGAGAACCGAATAAGATCACCATTTCAGGATCCACATTCAATTACATTGAGCCCTATTTTGAATGTACCTTCAAAGGCAAAGCCCTATCGAAAAGTAGGGGTTTAATCGATATGTATGTGGTGGAGCGAATTAAACCGGAATTATCCGTTAAGGGGCTTGGAATGCAGCCTAACGAACGCTTCAATCAAATCGTGAACCTGCATTTATACAGCTCTATTAATTATTACAAAGCTGAGCGTCACATCATCCATTTATTGGAGCAAGGACTTTCACAAAACCTTCACTATCATAGTATTGCCCATACAAAAGACGTTGTTGCAGCTGTTGAGCGCATAGCATTATTGGAAGGTGTTACGGATGAAGGTTTATTCTTATTGAAATCTGCAGCAACCTATCACGATGCTGGTTTCATCGAACAGTACGACAAAAATGAACCCGTAGGCGCGCGACTGGCCGAAGAGATTTTGCCAAAATATGGTTACACGGATGCACACATTCAGCAGATCAAAGAATTAATTTTCGTCACGCAAATTCCGCACAAACCTAAAAACCAATTGGAAGAAATTATGTGTGATGCCGATTTGGATTACTTAGGCCGCGACGATTTCCATGAAATTGCCGATAGGCTTCGACGCGAATTGAAGGAGCACGGAAAAATTCAGAGTGACCGCCAATGGGATGAAATTCAAGTCACCTTCCTTAAAAATCACAAATACTTCACCCAGACCGCAATTGGCATGCGCAAGAAAAAGAAGAAAGAAAACATGCGGGAGGTGCAGGCGCGATTGGTGAGGAATGAGTATGTGGATTAGACCGTACGTTTTTCAATCTCTTAACGTTCAATTTTCGGCATTGAGCCGAACGCGGAGTGGTTCGATGAACTCACCGTGCCCCTGCCGAAGTGCAATTAGTTGTCGTCTAATCACCACCGACTTTGACTGCGCTCAGCCATCGGTGATTCTTCCTTCTTTCAATTTCGGTCACTGATCACACGGCCAGTTAGCGCAGCCGAAGTGGAATCCTTCAATCAAACCCAACAAAAAACCCTGCGATCCAATGGATCAACAGGGTTCAGATCTCTTAAAGGGTGGTCTTATCCGTTAAAATCAACAGCAAGCGAATTCAATCCTTCAATCGGATTCACAATCAAGGCTGGAATTTGTGCGTCATTTGTGATAATGTATTCTTCATGATTCGCTGTGAGCACACCCAATACATTGTTCTTGTTCAAGTTCATGATCGCAATTAAATCGGCATCGATGTTTACTGCGTGCTTCACAACTTCTTTATCAAAACCACTGCTTGGTACGATGGTCGTAGTCACTTCAATCCCACGTTCGCTGAAATATTTGTTCGCGAATTGAATGTTTCCTTTCACCTTATGACGCAAGAACTCATCCTTTTCTTCTGGCGTGATCACGTGAACTTTTGAATTAAAGTAGGTTGCAATATTTGCGACAATTGCCAATTTTTGCTTTGTTTCTTTGTTTAAATCCAATGGCACAACGATGTCTTTATAGCCCGTTTCTTTCGCTGTTTTGTCTTGTACAATCACAAAGGGAACCGAAGAGTGCGTGACCACTTTCAAGGCGTTCATTCCTGTGAGGTGCTGCCAACCGTGTGTTCCATGCGTTCCCATAAAAATGAGTTCTGCGTGATGCTCGGCCGCAAAGTCGCCAATATCTTCAAAAATATTTCCTACTCTAACCGCAGGAATGATTTTCACATCCGACGAATAGCCAGAAATGATTGCGTTAAGTTTGGTTTCGACGTCGTCGATTTCTTTCTCCTTTCCAACAACGTGGAGAAGGTAGATTTGTGCATTCAACGGTTTTGCGGTCGCAATGGCATGCTCCAATGCGATGGTAGCAACATTGGTGAAGTCGTGAGGTACAATAAAGGTTTTCGTTTTCATAAAATGAGTTCCAGTTTACAGGTTTTGTTTGCTTGCAGCAATTATGGTACAAATATAATGATACGCAAAAATTTTCAGAAATGAAAGCATTTTTAATTTAAACTTCCACGTTGTTTGATTAGCTGCGCCGCGGCCTTTGGTCGTTTTCTTTAACGGTTTGGGCTTTTCTGATAAAGCGTTTCAAAATACCATTCATTAAAACGACAACCACAATGATCGAAGCACCAATGTAAAATTGAGTGCCAACAATTTTATTTTCACCTAACAAAGCAATGGCTAGAATAATGGTATAGACAGGCTCCATATTGATGCTCAGAGAGACAGTGAAAGCACCCAGCCTTTTGGTTAATTCGACAGTGACCAAAAAGGCAAATGACGTGCACAACAAGCCTAAAAAGAGAAGCCAAAGGACATCAGATGTTGAAAGCACGAACAATTCTGCATTGAAATCACCTGTCGCGATTAGTAGAATGGTTAGAAAAACGGCAGCCACCAACATTTCGTAGAACGTGATTTTCGATGGAGCCATCGTTTGGGCAAGCTTACCATTGAGAACAGAAAAGAGTGCGGCCATCAGAGCAGAAATCAAACCATAGACCAAGGCCTCATAATCTTGTCCATTAAAATCTGACGAAACAAAGTAAATGCCATAAATAACAACCAATCCTAAGCCAAATTCAAGCCAAGAGAATTTGCGTCCGGTAATGAGCGGCTCGAGCCAACTGACGTGAACGGTCGTCGTGGACAGACACAAAATCCCCAAGGAGGCTGTTGATAGATCGATAGAGATATAAAATGTTACCCAATGCAGTGCAACAATTACCCCAACAATTGCGAGTAACAAAAATTCTTTGAGCGAATGCAAGCGCAAGGAGCGTTTCAACAGGGGCAATATGATTCCAAGCGAAACAACCGCAATCAAGACACGGTACCAAACAATGGGCAGCGGATCCAAGTTGATGATCTTCCCCAAAATACCTGTAAAACCCCACATCAAAATGATGAGGTGAAGTAAAATATGGTATTTGAAGGTTGAAAACATGGTGCGAAAGTACGAAAAGAGTGGGTAGTATCCCATTCCATGATATAAGTGAAAAGTTGTACTTTCGTCGTCCTCGCATACACAGATTGAACGTTTTCCAACAAGAGCTATAACCCGAATGATTCAACGCTTTTCCAATTTCACACAAAAACCAAGCACCAAAAAAGTGATTCTCGGGATTTGGATTGCGTTGGTCGCAGCGGCGATTGTGCTTTACTTCGTGTTTCCTCGACAGTTTTCCGCAAAAGGAATTAAAGAATTCCTTGCAGAATTCAATTCTGTTTCACTGCTTGTCTATTCACTGATTTGTTTGACCCGAGGATTGTTCTTAATACCGAGTACACCCTTTGTCTTGGCCGGGGCCATGTTGTTTCCGGATTCCTTGGTGACTGTTTTTATCATTTCAATTGTTGGCATTTTGGGATCTGGAACCTTCATTTATTTCGCTGCACAATTTTTAGATTTTGGAGAGAAGAAGGCAAAGAAAATCAGCATGATCAACGAAAAAATTCAGAAACATGGTTTTTGGATTGTGCTTGGATGGGCATTTTTCCCTATCGTTCCAACCGATTTAATTTGCTACGTTGCGGGCAAAACGCGCATTCATTTTTGGAAGTACCTCACTGCGCTCTTCATTGGAGAAGCCCTGCTAATTGCGTTTTATTTGCGGTACGCACACTATTTTTTAACCTAAGCAATCAAAAAGTAAACGAAGGGTTGGGCGCCAATCAGCAACACAGGCTTTCTACGCCTCCGAGTTCGCTTGCCTCTTTCGGAGCGAGATGCACCCCTTGGAGCTTCCTTGAGTCGCTCAAGCGGCTTGCTCGCTCACGAAACATGCTGCTCAATGCTCTCTGGCTTCGCAAGGGCGCAGCTTAGATCGGTAGAAAACATGCATTTAGATCAAAAAAAACTCCCTCAAAATATTTTAAGGGAGTCAATTTCAACGATGAGCGGAATGTTATTTCATCAACTTTTTACGCTTGTCATCCAGCTTCTTTTGCTTTTCATCCAATTTCGATTGCTCGACATTGAGTTTTTGCTGTTCCGTTTTTAACTTGTCCAAGTCTTTGCCTTTTTCAACTTTCTTGTCCAATTTATCTTGCTTGTCATCTAGCTTCTTGCGACTTGAATCAATTCCTTTTTGCTCAGCGTCAAGTTGCTCCATTTTTTTCTGAGTTGCAGCCGCTGCTTTTTGTTCTTTTTCAAGCTCTTTTTGCTCTTTTTCGGCTTCTTTCGCTACTTTTTCGGCTTCTTTTGCAGTCTTTTCAGCTTCTTTTGCTGCCTCTTCAGCTTCTTTTTTCGCCTCTTCTTCCGCCTTTTCTGCTTTCTCCTCTGCTTTCGCGCCTTCTTTCGCCGCTTGCGCTTCTGCCTCTGCCTTTTCTTTTTCCTCTTTCAAGGCTTTTTCTTTATCCTTAGCGGCTTGCTCGGCTGCTTTTGCGTTCTTTTCTTGCTCTTTTTGAGCGCGTTCTGCTTCAGATTGTGCCGAAGAAGCATCCACTTCTTCCAATTTTTTCGCTTGTTCAGCTTCAATGGCTTTCAATCGAGCGGTTTCTTCTTCTTGTCGCTTTTTTGCTGCTGCTTCACGTTCAGCCTGACTTTGTCCCACACCAGCCGCTTGCTGAGCACGTTCCTTTTCCAGTGCTTGTCGCTGCGCTTCCATCTCTTTTTCTTTCGCTTCAGTCGCTAATCGAGTAGCTTCGGCCTCTTTTAAACGCTCCTCAGTTGTTGCGTTCAATTCACTTGTTTCACCTTGAAGTTGTTCTTGACGTTTTTTGGCAGCCAAAATTCGCGCTTCAAACGCTTCTTTTGATTCGCCTTCTGCTTGAATTAACTCGTTCCATTTTTCTTCGTTCTCGGCAGATTCGGTTTCAATTTCTGCAACCGTTTCGGACTTGCTTCGCAAATCAAACGCAATGTTTTTAGCATCCGAAAGCGTAATTCCTTCCTGTTTGCTCGACTTATAAAGACTGTGAAACACTTCTACAATCACCAATTCACCGTTGTATTGTGGCAATTTAATGGAGGCAACACCCATTTCATTGGTCGTTCCGGCGCCAACAACAGTTTTGTCTTTGAGAATTTTTACCAAAGCTCCGGAAACAGCTATTCCCTTGTGGGTCACTGTAACGGTCACTGCGACGCCTTCTTTCGTCACATTTTCAATTGTACTTAATGTCTCTACGGGTGTTGCCATACTTCCAAATGAAGCCATGAACAACGAAACAAGTATGTAAACTTTTTTCATTTTTCGTTTTTTATCGGTTCCTAAATATACAGAAAACCGACTTGTATGTCCGCATACGAATCAAAAATAATTCCAATTTTTCCACTACTTTTAGCCCATGCGCTTTTCAGAGGTAGTTGGACATGGTGATTTAAAGTTGGATTTGATCAATGAAGTGAATCAAAACAAAATCAGTCATGCCCAATTGTTTACAGGAAAAGCGGGATATGGAACATTTCCTTTGGCCTTGGCGTTTGTAACCTACCTTTTTTGTGACAACAAAAAATCTGAAGACAGTTGTGGCGAGTGTCCAAGCTGTCGAAAGGTGGACAAATTGCAACATCCAGACCTGCATTTTTCGTTTCCAACGGTCCAAGGAGTAAGTAAAACGGCCGACGGATTGATTTCAGAGTGGCGAAAAATGGTAGCAGAAAGCCCCTATTTCGATTTGAATAGTTGGATCAAATTCACGGATCCGAAAGAACGAAAACCGATCATTGGAAAGGAAGAGAGCCAAGAAATCATCAAAAAATTGAATTTGCGTTCCTTCGAAGGTGGCTACAAAGTGATGATGATTTGGATGCCTGAGGAAATGAATCAAACCAGTGCAAATAAATTGCTAAAGGTGTTGGAGGAACCGCCGGGAAACACACTCTTTATTCTCATGGCAGAATCGGAGGAAATGATGCTTCAAACCATTATTTCTCGCACTCAAAAAGTACGCATTCCTCGGATCAAAATGGACGATTTGAGCACCTACTTGCGCGAAGAAAAAAATCAATCTGGAGGAAATGCGGACAGTATTTCGGCGCGTGTAGATGGAGATTTATTGGAAGCAATGGAGTTTTTGGGTGATCATGCGGAACAAGACAAAAACCGCGAAAGTTTTATTCAACTCATGCGCGTTTGCTACAAAAAGAACGTCCTAGAAATGATGGATTGGGCAGAAGAAATTGGTCACAACAGTCGCGAATTCCAAAAGGTGTTTTTGAAATATGCACTCCACATGTTTCGCCAAAGTTTACTCAAAAATTATACGGACGAAACCCTCATTCGTGTGTCCAAAGAAGAACGCGATTTTTTGGAAAAATTTGCTCGGTTCATTACAGGAAACAACATCCAAAGTTTCCTAGAAACGTTTAGCGATGCACATTATCACATTGAACGAAACGCAAATCCAAAGATACTCTTCACCCAACTTTGTTTTGAAGTGATGCGCTACATTCACAAAGCGTAGTTCCGCTATTTTTGATGTGAATTAACAATTTACCTTTCACATCTCACCAAAATGTGCCACAAAGAGTAGAATAATTATCATTACTTTTATACCAAAGTAAAGAACTATGGGTTGTACCAGTTGCAGCAGTGGAGGAGGAACTCCGGGCGGATGTAAGAATAATGGTACTTGTAGTTCTGGCGGTTGTAGTAAATTGGAAGTGTATGATTGGTTGGCGAATATGGAGCCACCGAGTGGTCAAACACCGTATGATATAATAGAAGTTCGGTTCAAAAATAGCCGAAAAGGATTTTACCGAAACACCAAAAATACGTCTTACCAAGTTGGAGATGTAATCATGGTGGAAGGTGGTCCAGGAAAAGACATCGGGGTTGTATCCGTTGTCGGTGAACTCGCCAGAATTCAAGTACGAAAAAAAGCGCCAGGCTTCAAGCCGATGGAGGCGAAGAAAGTGATTGCCATCGCTGATCAAGCCGATATTGATCGGTGGATGGAGGCGCGCGAATTGGAAAAAGAAGCACTGTATCGAGCACGAACGCTTGCCGTGAACTTAAAATTGGACATGAAAATTTCTGATGTTGAGTATCAAGGTGACCTTTCTAAAGCTGTTTTCTTTTATACCGCTGAAGGACGTGTCGATTTTCGTCAGCTCATCAAAGACATGGCGGACACCTTCAAGGTTCGGATCGAAATGCGCCAAATTGGAGCACGACAAGAAGCTTCTCGCTTGGGCGGAATTGGCTCGTGTGGTCGCGAATTGTGCTGCTCAACATGGCTCACCGATTTTCGTTCGGTGTCAACTTCAGCCGCAAGGTACCAGCAATTGTCGCTAAATCCGCAAAAATTAGCCGGACAATGCGGAAAATTGAAATGTTGTCTGAATTATGAACTTGATATGTACCTGGATGCAATCAAGGCGTTCCCGAAGGGTGAAACAAAATTGAGAACAGAAAAAGGTTCAGCGATTCATATCAAAACGGATGTGTTCAAACAGCAAATGTGGTACGTCTATGAGGGCGACGCAGGTGGTGGTGGACTCGTGGCATTGCACCCAGATCGCGTGAGAGAAGTCTTGCGCATGAACAAAGAAGGGAAAAAGCCGGCAGATTTGAATGAATTTGTGGTTCCTGTAAAAGTTGCTGCAGCACCAGATTATGAGAATGTGGTTGGTCAAGACAGTTTGAGTCGTTTTGAACACACATTCAAAAAGAAAAAGAAGGGAGGAGGAAACCAACCGAATGCGAGTGGCGGAAGAAGTGGCGCAAATGGCAACCGAAACAAGCGAAAAGGAGGTGCAAATCCGAATCCAAATGCTGACGCAATAGGTCAAGGTACCATCATGAAAGCGGAAGGCGGAGCAACTCCAGGACAGAAGAAACCGCAGCGGTCGCGTCCTCCACGAAAACAGGGGACACCGAATCCAAATGCGGCACAGGGAAATACTGCTTCGAAAGCGGATGGGTCAGCACCGTTGAATCCAGCGGGCGAGGGAGCAAAACCAAGTAATCCAAACCGACGACGAAACAACCGAAGAAAAAAACCGAATAACAACGGCGGAGATGCGGAAAAAAACTAGCATACTAATTGCGCTAATTGCGATGCTTCTCACAGCATGTGGGGAGCAACCATATTATGAAAAAGTCGTGGCGTTTGAAGGGCGTGAATGGAATCAAAATGTGAAACCAAGCTTTTCTTTTGAAGTAAAAGACATCAACAAAGAATACGATTTTACGCTTTCATTGCGCACGTCCACAGAGTATAAATACAGCAATTTGTGGATCTTTATGAAAACAGTTACCCCCGACGGAACCGTTGCACGAGAGCCATTTGAACTAAAAATCACCGACGAATCGGGCGCGTGGATTGGCGAAAAATCGGGATCTGTTGTCACAACACCGCTCACCTTTCGGAGCAGAAAATTGCCGAAAAAGGGAAAATACACCTTCACGATAGAGCAAGGAATCACACAGTCAAAAGTCAAGGATGTGCACGATCTCACTTTCCGTGTTGAGGAGAGTAAAAAAGATCAAAACTAGAAGTCTTAATAAAAAAGAAACGGTCTAAATGAATTTCACTTAGACCGCATTGAGTACGTATACTGTTTTCGTAAACGATGTCCAGTAGAATTTAAAAGAGGACAATGAGCCCTAATCTACTCATCATCAATCACTTCTTTTTCTTTTTCTTTGATGATCCAAATTTATACCCGTAAGACAGTGCAAGCACATGTCGCTTGTTTTTGGATTTATCTACATCAACATCCAACTGATACTTTACGGAAAATTTGTGTGGACCATCCAATTCGAAGTCAAGGCCAGCAGCGGCACGAAGTTTTGAATAACCCCGGTCTGGACCAAACTGAGGATCAAAAAAGAACTCAGTACTGAAGGTCGGCGCAAGAATGCTCTTGTCGATATCATACGAACCACCGAGCTTCAAACGAAATGCTTGATCAAATTCAATATCTGAACCCACGGCACCCGACGAACGCCTGAATGCATATTGATAACGCAAACGAGCACTCATGTCAAAACGACCGAATCGCTCCTTAAAATTCGCATTGAGGTTGAGCCGATTCCCTGCAGAATAATTGCCATACTTATCTTTATCCATCACCAATCGGTAATCAATGGATGGACTAAACCACTTCTTAACTTTGTATTCAAGTCCAAATTCTGGAAAAAACGTTTCCAATCCAGCGGAGCCAAAACGCGAATTAAGATCAAACGACCACTTCCAATCTTTCGCAACTTTTCCTGAAGTGCTGAGCTCTGTCCAGACCTGAAATTCATGCTGTGATTGAGCTGAAACGCCCAAAAAAATAAACGATAAGATTACAAGACCTTTCATACCTTACACCCAACAATTAGTTGATGATAGTAATCGTCCCAACATCCAACGCTGTTTTCGATTCGGTGATTTCTACCTCTACAAAAACAGGCTCTTTTCCGCTAGCACACGAGTTGCAATCCTGATAAACGAACAGTTTATAACTTCCCTTTTGGAGATAATTAAACTCAAAACTCCCATCGTAAGATGTTTTTACATCATCATCATAAAATGTTCCATCGTCACCATACATAAGGAATACATCCTCATTTTGTGCGTCGTATTCGTTGATAATATTTCCAGCAACATCCTTTACTTCAACACGGATTTTACCCACAATGGAAGAAGATCCACCTGGACCCTCGACTTTTGCACATGATGAAGAAATAAAGATCAAACCAGCAACAACCACTGAAATTTGGAGAGAGCGTTTAATGAAATTCATAAATTACGTTGTTTAAATTAGTGTTGGGCTTACAACCTTAAGACCCTTTTGAACGTCCTAAAGATAGTAAAACAACAATATATTTAGTAACATTGGGTGAACACTTACGTAAATCACCGTAAACGCTTAGTTAATTTTACATTACATTATGGTCTCATCGCGATTTTTTAATATAGCAACACTCTTTTTTGGATTGTTGGTTTCTGGTTCTGCCGCTTCTCAAATTGTCATCAACGAATATTCTTGCTCCAATATGAATGGGCCAACGGATGCGTTCGGAGAGCGAGAAGATTGGGTTGAGCTCTACAATGGAACGGGGGCTGCTGTCGACATTTCAGGCTATTACCTTTCTGATAGAGCGGGAAATCTGTTAAAATGGCAAGTTCCAGCTGGTGTATCAGTTCCCGCAAATGGATATACCATGGTGTATGCGTCGAAACGTGATTTGGTTTCAGGAACACAGTTGCATCCAAACTTCTCGTTGACACAAACGAAAGGCGATTGGATCATCTTGTCAAATGCGCTCGGAAATGTCGTGGATTCATTGAAAATGGTACACATGACAAAAAGTGACCACTCGGTGGGTCGTTCAACAAATGGCGCCGCAGATTGGAAATTGTTCACGACACCAACGCCGAATGCAGCAAATGTTGGAGCACAACCGTTCTACACACCAAAGCCCGTTTTTAGCGTACAAGCAGGATTTTATCCAACCGCTCAAACGGTTTCCATCACTTGCGCTGAACCAGGAGCAGTCATTCGTTACACATTGGATGGATCTAACCCAACAGCAACATCAACAGCATACACAGGACCGATCAATATTTCAACGACAACGGTGCTTCGCGCTCAGGCCTACGGAGCAAACCTTCCGAGTTTCAACGAAACAAACACCTATTTCATTGGTGTAACTCATCCAATGGCCGTAATGTCAATTAGTTCTGAAGACGTCGCAACGTTGCTGGGTGGACAGCAGGGACCAAACGTGGTGGGATCTGCCGAGTTGTTTGAAGATGATGGAAGCTTTGTTGATGAAGGAGAAGGTGATTTCAACGAACACGGAAATGATTCTTGGGCTTATGATCAAAGAGGGTTCGATCTAATTTTGCGAGACCAATTTGGAGATAACGGCGATTTCGAACACCAAATTTTCCCAATAAAAGAACGGGATGAATTTCAACGCCTTATCTTGAAACCGGCAGCGAACGATAACTATTCATTTGAAAATGGTGCGCATATACGCGATGCCTTTGTGCATACGCTTTCGCAAGTGGCTGATATGAAAATGGACGAACGAACATCAAGAGCTTGTATCCTGTATTTAAACGGAGAATATTGGGGAGTTTATGAAATCCGCGAAAAAGTGGATGATAGCGACTTTACCGACATTTATTACGGACAGGGCAAATACGATATCCAATTTCTAAAAACCTGGGGAGGAACTTGGTCAGAGTTCGGAGGAGCACAAGCGCAAACGGATTGGAATGATCTTGTAGCGTATGTTCTTGCAAATGATTGCGGTATTCCCGCTAACTACGATTACGTCGATAGTTTGTTGAATTGGGAGTCATTGTGTGATTACTTCATGTTGAATTCCTACATCGTGTCACAAGACTGGTTGAACTGGAACACGGCTTGGTGGCGAGGATTGGATGATACAGGTGACAAACAAAGATGGCGATATGTACTTTGGGACATGGACGCGTCATTTGACCACTATGTAAATTATACCGGAATTCCAGACCCATCTGCCAATGCAGACCCATGTAATGTGGAAGGCTTGCCAAACCCTGGAGGACAAGGTCATACCGACATCCTCGTTAAGTTGATGGCAGATACCGCAATCGTCGAACAGTATTATATTACACGTTATATTGATTTGATCAACACCAATTTTTCTTGTGAGCAAATGAATGCACTCTTGGATAGTATGATCAATGTGATCGATCCAGAGATGAACGCCCAAGTAGCATTGTGGGGAGGAACCTACGCGGGTTGGCAAAGTCGTGTTCAACAATTAAGAGATTTTATCGATTTGCGTTGCGTCGCGTTGGAGCAAGGTTTGATAAATTGTTACGATCTAACGGGGCCGTATGACATCACATTCGATGTGTCGCCGGCGAATTCGGGAGAAATTAAGGTCAATTCCATTTGGCAAAATTCTTTCCCTTGGACGGCAAGCTATTTCGGACAAATCCAAACCAATCTCGTTGCGCGACCATTAGCAGGCTTTGAATTCGATTACTGGTCAGTGACAACTGGACCGATGATGGGACCATTAGCCGAAGACACCAATGGCATTATGATTAATGGAGTTGAAACGATCACAGCACATTTCCGTGAGGTGGGAGACCCTCCAGGTGCGTCAGGCGATGGGATTTATGTGCCAACAGGATTCAGCCCAAATGGTGACGGACAAAATGAAATCTTCAGTATCTTGGTCGGAGCAGACGTGGAAACATTTACCTTCTTTGTATACGATCGTTGGGGGAATAGAATTGTTCATGCGAAGAATGATCCTGCCTTCACGTGGGATGGAACATTCAATGGAGAAGAAGTCAACTCTGGTGTCTATCCATATATGTATGAAGTAACATTTACTGACGGAACCCACGAGTGGCATTCTGGAAACATCACTGTAATTCGTTAAGATGAAAAGAGCATTCACATTCGCCGTGGCGTTCTGCGCACTGCAGTTCGTCAACGCACAAGATTTACATTTCTCGCAAACAGCACAGACTCCCTTATTGATCAATCCAGGAGCGGCTGGTGTTTTTGACGGTTGGGAACGCGTAAACATTAATCATCGCAATCAATGGCTTGGCGCTGGAACACAATTCATGACGACCTCCATTGCGGCCGATGTTAATTTATGGAAAACGCCTTTCAATGATAGAGCGCATGCTGGTGTAGGAGTGATGTTTTACAACGATATAGGTGGAGATTCTCGATTTGGCAGTCAAATGGGGTCACTTACCTTGAGTGGAATTTTGCCTATGGGTAAATCAGGGCATATTTTGTCAGCAGGAATCCAAGGCGGTTTTGGTCAGCGAAAAGCAGACCTCAGTAATGTCGTTTTTCTCAACCAATGGGATGGCGATTCGTTCGATCCAGATATTTTGAGTGGCGAGCAAAACACGGCAACCTCATTCGCATACATGGATGCATCTGCTGGTGTATACTACGTATATGATGGTGGACAAAATTCCTTCGCAAGAAACAATGATTTCAAGTTGCAAATCGGAGTGGCAGGTTATCACCTAAACAAACCGGAATTGCGTTACACAAATGGGTTGAACACGGATCGCTTGCACAGAAAATTTGTCGCGAACGCAGGAATTGTTGCGGATATTCCTCAAACGGTTTTTGCGATTGACGGCTCAATTGTGCAGTTTGTTCAAGGGTCGCATTATGAAACGTTGCTCGGTTTAATGTTGCGCTATCGCTTTGAAAATGCAACGAAAATCACAGGAAATAGTCACGATGCCTTCGTTGGTTTTGGATTGTATTCACGAATCAAAGATGGTATTATTCCTACAGTAATGGTAGATTGGAGAGGATTTCAATTTGGAATGTCGTATGATGTAACACTCTCTGCCTTGAGAAATGCATACCGTGGAGGATCGCTAGAATTTTCATTGTCCTACATCAATCGCAACGATGCATTATTTAAAACACGCAAGCGAAGATTTTAACGTTAGGATTTCTTGAGTGAACGGAAAAACGCGAAGATGCGTTTGTGAAACAAAGCGAAAATCAAAATGTAAGGGAGCGTCATTAAAATGATAATCCCATAATTGATATTGCTACCAAAGGAATCTTCGTCAAGTTCAGTTCCTTGTTCTGCCAATAATTTGCATTGTGAACATCCTTGTCCAAATGCAACATCCGTTACAGCGAGAGCAACGAGAATGAGAAGAAGAATTCGTGCTTGTTTCATACTACAAAGTTACGGAATTAGTTTACAACATACAGCAATCTGAGCAGTTCATCAATTGAATGGAGTGCTTGAATGACTCAAACAATTCCGCCAAGCGAAAAAATTCGATTAAATTTGTTCCATGAAAATAGCTGTATTAGGAATTGTACTATTGATAGGTCTTCTCGCGTGTAATAACGAGAAAAAGGAAAAGGAAAACATGTCCATTGACGCGCTCATCGAAAAATACCCGGACAGTGTGGAACTTTTGGTGCAACGAGGACGACAATTTATGTCCACCTTCGAATTCGATAAGGCGTTGGCTGATGGAACGCGCGCGTTTCGACTAGACAGTACGAAGACCGTTGTCCGACATTTTTATGCCGACGTACTCAATAATAGCCCGAAAAGAACGGTTGCCGACACCTATCTAGCTCAACGTCATTATAACATACTGCTTAAATCAGACCCAAAAAATCCTGAACTTCTTGTGTCGTTAGCTTCAACCTATAGTATACAACAAGACTTTGAAAATGCATTTAAATTCATCAATAAGGCCTTGAAAATCAACCCGCGATACCGGGATGGCTACTTGTTGAAGGGCTCCATTTACCGGGTCCTTGGAAACAACGAATTGATGAAATCATCCTATGAAACGGCGATTCAACAAGATCCTAAATTTTACGAAGCCTACTTGATGTTGGGTGCGATTTATCAGCAAGAAAACAACAAATTGTGCATCGAATATTTTACCACGGCGGCTCAACTCAAGCCTCGCGAAATAGAAGCGAAATATTCATTAGCCTACGCGAGGCAACATTTTGGAAAAGAAGAAGATGCCGCACAAATGTACCGTGAAATGGCAAAAGACACCTCTGATTATTATGCTTCACAGGCATGGTTCCAACTCGGACATATGAAGCAATTTCGATTTGGCGACCTAGATAGCGCGAAATTTTTCTACAAAAAAGCCATTCAAGTGGAACCGCGATTTTTTGAAGCCTACCACAATTTAGGCATCTGCTATGATAGAGAAGGCGACAAAACTCAAGCTCTCAAATCCTTCGGAAAGGCGCTGAAGTACAACCCTGAATTCAAATTATCGAGAGATTACGCTGACAGTATTCGTTTCTTGTGAAAAGCCAACAGGCATATCTCCAACTTATAGGTGACGCCCTAATTCCACTTTTTGGTGCCTTGTTTTTTGGCTGGGGACTTTATTTTATCCTTATTTATTATTTTTTGGATTTGGCGGCACAGGAATTCATTATTCAGCTTAAATCGAAAAAAATCAATCAATTTAGTGGTAAAAAGCCGACATTTCTTGCAAATTATACTGCAGTAAGCGTGTTGCTGTTGCTTGTTGGGATTGGATTGATTCATGTGGCCGTTTACTTTATTCATCCCACAATTCAGTTTCAACAAGAATGGATGGAGTTTATGACCTACGAGGAATTGGGAATTCCGCAAGGAGTTGTTCTATTGCCGTTAATTGCTTTTGCAGCCTATCAACAGTATAAAATGACATTTTTGATGCCCGCAAAATTCCGATCCATTCGCTTAGAAGATTTATGGAGGCAGCACCATCAATCTCAACTATTGGTGCTTGCCGCAGCTGTAATAACCATGGGATTCGCAAAACTTTTCGTGCTTCCTGATTTGGTGTATGTGATGGCAATTGTAATACTGCGTGCTGCATACCAATATTGGCAAATTCGTAAACAGTAAATTCCCTAAGGGAAAATGATCATTTACCAAGATCGAATGCAATTATTTTAATTAATTTTAGTGTCCAAACTAATTTACATTATGAAAAAACTATTGATCGTTTTTGCTGCTGGTGCGCTTTTGGCATCGTGTAGCTCTACACAGGACAAAGAAGCAGCAGCAGGGTTTTGCGATTGTTTCAACATGCAAGCCGCAGCAGAATCTACTGATTTCACGGAATTGATGGCGGGAGTTGAGAAAATGACTACATGCGTGAAAGATTGGCAAACTAAATTCGAGGGAAAAATTTCGAAAGAAGGATTCAGCGAAGAGTTGAAAAAAGTATGTCCAGATGCGCATGCTTCAGCTGAAGAAATGGGTGTTTTTAAATAACAATCTCGTTTAATTTTAAAAACGCGCGGGAGTTAACTCCCGCGCGTTTTTTTATGTTAAGTGGTGCGTATTTCTAAACGCGTGCCTACTTTTTTAAAATCTAAACGTTACACCGCCTAAAATTTGGAAACTTTGAACAGGGAAATTGTACCAACGCATGTACCGCTGAGATGCCAAATTGTTTGTTTGAACAAAAGCAGAAATGCGCGGACTGTAGCGGTATTCGACCCCAAGGTTGGCATCCGCCAAGAAATTTAAGGATTGAATAAATTGTCCATTCTCCTCTGTTACTCCTTCACCTGCTGCATACACCAATGCGCGACGACCTTGCTCCATATTCAAATCGAGATTGATCACAAATTTGTCGAACAAATTGTACGATCCACGCAACACAACTTCCAAGTTTGGTTTGTTCCACGCGTAACTGTTGTTAAGCAAATTGTAGGAATGGTACCGAACAATTACATCTGCTTTGATCTTTTCTTTCAATTGGTAAGAAAGACTTCCTTCAATTGTAGCAACATTTGCCGTGTCGTAGATAATTCCAAATTTATTACCGAGCGAGAACGTCGTATCTGTCACGAAAAGCGCCATGTCTTTGATGTTGGCGAAGTTTGCGCCCAAATTAAAACTCACACGTTTACTCAATGTTCCTTTTAGTCCTCCGTAAAAATCAATCGCTTTGTGCTCGTTTCGAAGTTCCACGTTTGGCAGTAAAAACTCGTTTTGCGCCGTCATGGATTTGAACGTGTTTTGGGTCATTCCACCACGAATTCCAATGTACGGAATGAAAATGTCGTTGAACATGCTGTATTTCACTTCGGCAAGCGGGTAGAGGTGTGCACGGGTTTTTTCTCGGGCATCGAAAACAATGTCCAGTCCAACTTTTGCACGGAACCGGTCATTTTTGAATTGGGTGGTAATCGTAGGTTTGAAGTTTACCAAGGCGTTGTTCATCACAATTCCAGAATCCAATACGTTTGAGTAAGCCGAATCTAGCGTTCCGTATTTGTAGCCATTGTAACGAATGTTGAATTCTCCGGCAAAAATATTATTTCCTTGTTTGTACCAAGCTCCCGTTTCAATGTTGAAGGCATTTTCACGTGCACGCCAATCGGTGAAGGAAGCATCTCGCGGTTTTTTTGACAAGAAATTATTGTACTCAATTCCCAGATTGTAATTGAGCGTTGCGCTGTCTTTTTTGTGTGAGAAATAGGTGAAATCAAAACCCGTATCGCTATAACGCTGATTCAAACTGTCGTTGGCAACCCCAAGCGTATCGGAAATTCCATAGTAATGTAAGCCCTGATTGTTGTAATGGAAATTTCCACGGAGTGCGTATTTGCTTTCATTGATACCACCATAGAGATTGAACCGCGTTCTGTCATAGGTTGCTGTTGCCAAATCTTCGAAATCGCCCAATGAGCTGAGGTGTTTCAAATGGGCGCCATACAACCACTTGCGCGATCGTGTGGCATCAAAGAAGATTTCACCCAATGGCATAATTCCATTCGTTGCGAAGTCTGTTCCAACACCCAATTTGACATACGTTTTGTATAAGGGATTTAACTTATCAACAGTACGAATGGAAACAGGACTAATTTGGTTAACATCTGCCTCAGTTGCATATTTTAAAGGCAATAACGGATAATCAACAACAGCCATTGGAATGGTCGTGTCAATAATTGTTGGACTGATTGCGATGCGGTAGGCAGGCTCCAATTTACGTGTTGCGTTACCGATTATAGTAGATTCGTCTTCTTGCGCTTGTGCCGATAAGGTTACGGCCAAGAATGCGAAGAATGTAAGTGCTAAATTTTTCATGGTCGTTCTTATTGTCCGTTAATATCAATGATTGGATTTGAATCTGGCGTGATGTTTTTGGGTTGATTTTTCAATTGCATCAATTCATCCCAAAGCGCATTCGCTTCGTCCATGATTCCGTCCGTTTGATTTTTGTAGTGATCAATCACCGATTGCAAGGTCTGTTCCGCATCAAAAAGTTGATCTTGAGCCATGTAAACACGTGTGCGCAAGATGAGCCCTTTTGCGATCCAATAATTATAGGTGGGCTTCATTTTCAATAACTTCGTCACCTCATTGTCAGCTTCAGCAAAATTTCCATTCAAGAAATACATGTCCGCCAGTGCGAAGCGTGATTGAGCGGCACGTTCCGTTGTGGTGTTTGCAATGGTCCATTCCAACGCTGGCTTGGCATCGGCGAAGCGGTTCAAGTGATAATTCGACATCCCCTTGCAATAGTATGCTTCTATTTTTACTTCTTGACCAACGGTTGAGCTCGTGAGTACTTTATCAGAATATTGACTTGAGTTCGCCCAATTTTCGGTAAGGAAATAGCTGCGCATCAATCCGACGCGCGCGTTGTACTTCACTTCTGGTTTTGATGTAATGGATTCAGTACGGATATAGTAGGGAATAGCCTCGGCTGGTTTAGCCGTGTTAAAGAGGTGTTTAGCAACCAAAATTGCTGCGTCTTCCGTGTAGGGACCGTTCGGACCTTCCAGTGTTTCTTTATACAATTGGATAGCCAACTCCTCATTGTCAGTATTGTAATGACAGTTCGCCAACTTGAATTTCACTTCAGCAACGTAGCGACCGTTCGGGAATTTTGAAAGGTATTTATCAAATTTCGGAATGGCATTTTGGTACCGTTGGGCCAATGTTTGTGAACTATCCGAATAGGCTTGCATCGCAGGGATGTAGTACAAATTTTCTTGTTCGCTCGGATCTAATTTAAAGCAAGTATAATTTTCGGATAGGCCTTCGATTCGCTCGGGTTCGTTCATGAGCATATACAGTTCTTTGAGCCCTTCTGCTACGCGCTCACAGATTTTGGGATCGCTTCCGTATTGCGCCATCACTGCTTCATAACCTGTTTCAGCAATTCCATATTGCCCTTGTTTGGCATGAATGTCGGCAATACTGATTTTTGATTCCAACACCAAACTAGAGTTTGGATAGTCGTTCACAATTTGCTCATAATATTGACGGGCTTTATCAAATTGTGAGGTCGATTTATAGCTTTCCGCCAGATCGAAAATCGCTCGTTCCTTGTAATCCGAAGCAGGGTAATTCGAAAGTAAATCCAATAATTTACTGATTCGATCATTCGCGCGTCCCATAAAACCGTACGTTCGGGAAAGATAGTACAAGGCTTGATCTTCAAAACCAGCCTTCAATTGAATCACTTCGGAATAGCTAGCTGCTGCCTCGTCGTTCTTTTTCATCATAAAATTGGCGTCCGCAATTCGCATGTGTGCATCCGCTTTTTTGCGCTTATTGACTGGGTTGGATTGCAAATAACTTCGGAATGCTTCAATGGCTTTGGTGGATTCTGAGGTCGAGTTTTCCAGCTTTTCACCCTTTTTTACATGGCAATAGCCGATGTTGTATTGAGCCTCTTGTTTCAAACCAGGTGACATCGTTGCTGGAAGCGCTAGAAATGCTCGGTAGCCAGAAATTGCTTGATCAAAATTGCTCATGCGATAGTTTGCATCTGCTGTCCAATATTGTGCTTTACCAGAAAGCTCCGTGTCAACGGGATATTTTTTAACTAAATCAAACGAATTGATTGCCCCTTTGAAATTGCTTTTTTGATAGTGATCCACACCTTGATTGAAGGCGACAAGCTGATAAGCCGTTTTCAATTTTACATCCTTGTTCGGAATTTTATCCAGAGAGATCAACGCTTTTTC
>JBFYPU010000025.1:0-10095 GCA_041303175.1 Crocinitomicaceae bacterium
ACTGCACCAACTGCAACAGACAACTGTGGTGGAGTGGTAACGGTAACAAACAATGCTACACTTCCAATCACAACTCAAGGAACAACAGTGGTTACTTGGACATACAATGATGGAAATGGAAACACGTCAACGCAAACACAAAACGTAGTAATCGACGACGTAACTGCACCAGTTCCAACACTTGCTACATTGGCAAACGTAACGGCTGAGTGTTCAGTAACAAGTTTAACTGCACCAACTGCAACAGACAACTGTGGTGGAGTGGTAACGGTAACAAACAATGCTACTCTTCCAATCACTGCTCAAGGAACAACAGTGGTTACTTGGACTTACAATGACGGAAACGGAAACACGTCAACGCAAACACAAAACGTAGTAATCGACGACGTAACTGCACCAGTTCCAACGCTTGCTACATTGGCAAACGTAACGGCTGAGTGTTCAGTGACAAGTTTAACAGCACCAACTGCAACAGACAACTGTGGTGGAGTGGTAACGGTAACAAACAATGCTACGCTTCCAATTACAGCTCAGGGAACAGTTGTTGTAACATGGACGTATTCGGATGTGAACGGTAACAGCTCAACGCAAACACAAAACGTGATTGTTGACGATGTAACAGCACCAGTACCAACTCTTGCAACATTGGCAAACGTAACAGCTGAGTGTTCAGTAACCAGTTTAACTGCACCAACTGCAACAGACAACTGTGGTGTGGTAACAGTAACAAATAATGCTACACTTCCAATCACCGCTCAAGGAACAACAGTTGTTACATGGACATACAATGACGGAAATGGAAACACGTCAACTCAAACGCAAAACGTAGTGATTGACGACGTAACAGCACCAGTTCCAACATTGGCAACGTTGCCTAACGTAACAGCTGAATGTTCAGTAACGGCACTCATTCCTCCAACAGCAACAGACAACTGCGGTGGAGTGATAACGGTTACGAATAACGCAACACTTCCAATTACTTTGCAAGGCACAACAGTTGTCACTTGGACATACAATGATGGAAACGGAAACACAACGACACAAACACAAAACGTTGTGCTCCAGGATGTCTCTGCACCTTTGGTTTCAGGGCCACTGGCAATCATTACTGATCAGTGTTCAGTTGCGAGCGTAACGGCGCCAATCGCAAATGATGCATGTGTTGGTCCGATTACAGGAACAACTACAACTGTATTCCCAATTACAACGCAAGGAACAACGATTGTTATTTGGTCGTACAACGATGGACTTGGAAACATTTCGACACAAACACAAAATGTGGTGATTGATGACATTACTGCACCAGTGCCAACCGTGGCAACATTGGCTGATGTAACTGCGGAATGTTCAATTGCAACCTTAACTCCTCCAACCGCTACGGATAACTGCGCGGGTGCGGTAACGGTAACGAGCAACGCAACGTTACCAATCACTGTTCTTGGAACAACGGTTGTAACGTGGACGTATACTGATGCTTCTGGAAATACATCAAATCAGGATCAAAATATCATTCTTACGGATGTGACTGGGCCTGTTGCAGATGTTGCGACATTGGCGAACGTTGTTGGGGAATGCTCAGCGACGGTAACTGCTCCAACAGCTACAGATGCTTGTGATGGTTTGACGGTTACTGGAACAACAACAGATCCTGTTTCGTATTCAGCGCAAGGTACATACACGATTACATGGACCTACACGGATATTTCTGGAAATACAACGACTCAAAACCAAACGGTGATTGTTGATGACGTGACGGGACCCGTTGCAAATACTGCGACACTGCCATCGCTAACAGGATTGTGTTCTGTGACACCAAGTGTTCCAATGGCTACGGATAACTGTTCTGGATCGGTGAGCGCTACAACCAGCACAACTTTCCCAATCACTTCAAGCACAGTGGTTACGTGGACGTACACGGACGGAAATGGAAATAGCACGACGCAACTTCAAACAGTGACAATCACTGGTGTGGATGTTTCAACAAGTCTTTCTTCGGATGGCGTTGAAATCACAGCGAATAATTCAAATGGTGATAGCTACCAATGGATTGATTGTGCAACTGGCGATCCTGTTGCTGATGGCACAAATCAAACTTATTCAGCAACTTCCAATGGTTCCTATGCGGTGATCATCAATGAGAATGGTTGTATCGACACATCAGCATGTGTAAGTGTTACAACGGTTGGAATTGAGGACTTGGAACTTGAATTCACACTCTACCCGAATCCATCTAGAGATGGTTACTTCACGGTGGAGTATCATGGAGTAATTGAGGCGATTGATGTTGTGGACATGTTAGGAAGAGTTATTGAGCTTCCTACAGATGTTCAAAACGGATATGTTGACGGTTCAACATTGACTGCTGGACGTTACATGGTTCGTGTTACAACAAATCAATCTGTTTTAATGACAGAATTAGTGATTACACAGTAGAACATAATTCATGAAATAGGGAAGAGGTCATTCAAAAGAGTGGCCTCTTTTTTTGTGGGGAAAGTTGTATTCATCTGAAACAGAATTCATTTATTTCCGTATCATCATTCATGCGACAGAAACTGTACGAAATAATTTTTGGAACCACCACACGGGCAGGGCGAAATTTTGACCTTATCTTGTTGGTGTTTATTTTGCTGTCGGTTCTTCTCGTGATGGTGGAAAGCGTTAAAGTATGGAGTCAACAGAATGCGCTCCTTTTTTATTACGTTGAGTGGGGATTCACGGTTTTTTTCACCATTGAGTACTTGATGCGGATTGCTGTTTCTCCAAAGCCATTGAAGTATATGACCAGTTTTTGGGGAATAATTGACTTGTTAGCGATTCTTCCAACCTATTTAACGCCGTTTCTCAGTGGATACACCTCTTTACGAGCCATCCGAGCCTTGAGACTATTGAGGATCTTTAAAATCCTTAAATTGAGTCGCTTTACTTCTGAAGCTCAAGGACTTTACCACTCCTTGAAAGCATCTTACTATAAAATAATGGTGTTTTTCTTCTTCGTGTTAATGATTATGATCATAACAGGCACACTCATGTATGTAGTCGAAGGCGGGAAGAATGGATTCGAGAGTATTCCTGCAAGCATCTATTGGGCAATTGTCACAGTATCAACTGTTGGCTATGGCGATATCACACCTTCTACAGAGTTAGGCAAAATTCTATCATCGTTGATGATGATTACTGGTTACGTAATCATTGCGGTGCCAACAGGCTTAATCACAGTCGGTATGGCCAAATACAAAGACGATGGTAAAGATGACAACCTCTGTAATTCCTGTGGACATGATAATCCATTCGGTTCGGTATACTGCAATCAGTGTGGTCATGAGATGATTACTGGATAACGCCCAAAACAAACCTTGTTCAAATTTAGTGTGCGTGTATGAAACGATTGTTGGCCCTATTTTTAATTTCGTTTATTGGAATTCCTCGTTTGCATTTGAAGTATGGATTTGGTTTTCGCTTGGCGGGAGATGAATTAACAGGTGTCTCGCGTTATTCGATTTCCTTGGGATATCATCTTTCTTTGATTAAAAGTCGTTCCGGAAGATGAAAAATCCCCAACACAATTGCTTGCATTGGGGATTCTATATATAAGCGTTCTAACTATCCGAACTCCCGATAATTATCGGGATCGGGAAGGTAGAAACGTAAAACGAACCGCCCAATTGAACGGTTCATTATACTCGTAAATGATTACATCATTCCGCCCATTCCACCGGGCATTCCGCCACCCATCGGCGATTCTTCCACAGGCTCGTCAACAATGACACATTCTGTAGTCAACAACATCGAAGCAATCGACGCAGCATTTTCAATCGCGATCCGAGTCACTTTGGTTGGATCAATCACCCCCGCAGCATACAAATTATCGTATTCCTCGGTGCGCGCATTGTAACCGAAATCATCCTTTCCTTCTTTTACTTTTTGTACGATCACCGCACCTTCACTTCCTGAATTCGCAATGATTTGACGCAAAGGCTCTTCAACCGCTCGGCGAACAATCGCAATCCCAGTATTTTCGTCATCATTGACGCCAGTCAAAGCAACCAAAGCATCCAATGATCGGATCAGCGCAACGCCACCTCCAGGCACAATTCCTTCTTCAACCGCAGCACGTGTTGCAGCCAAAGCGTCATCTACGCGGTCTTTTTTCTCCTTCATTTCGACCTCAGTTGGCGCGCCAACATAAAGAACAGCAACTCCACCTGCTAATTTTGCCAAGCGTTCTTGCATTTTTTCTTTGTCGTAATCCGAAGTAGTTGACTCAATTTGAGCACGGATTTGTCCAACACGCGCAGCAATATCTTCTTTGCGTCCAGCACCGTTAACGATCGTTGTGTTGTCCTTATCAATCTCAATTTTTTCTGCTGTTCCGAGTAGATCCAAGGTCGCATTTTCCAATGTCAAACCTCTTTCTTCAGAAATAACTTGTCCACCAGTCAAAATCGCGATATCTTCCAACATCGCTTTGCGACGGTCTCCAAATCCAGGCGCTTTCACAGCAGCAACTTTCAGTTGGCCACGAATTCTGTTCACTACTAAGGTTGCGAGTGCTTCACCATCAATATCTTCTGCGATAATCAATAAGGATTTACCTGCCTGAGCAATCGGCTCCAAAACAGGCAACAATTCTTTCATGTTTGAAATCTTCTTGTCGTAGATCAAAATCATGGGATTGTCCATCTCCGTCACCATCTTCTCAGCATTCGTCACAAAATAAGGCGACAAATAACCACGATCGAATTGCATTCCTTCTACCGTTCTTACTTCTGTTTCCGTTCCTTTAGCTTCCTCAACCGTGATCACGCCATCGTTTCCAACAACTTTCATTGCTTCAGCGATCAACGACCCAATTGTTTCGTCGTTGTTCGCAGAAATCGTTGCGATTTGCTTGATTTTGTCGTTATCTGATCCCACTTCTTTCGAAATAGATTTCAAGTGATTCACCACCGCGATGACAGCTTTGTCGATCCCGCGTTTCAAATCCATTGGATTCGCGCCAGCGGCAACATTTTTCATTCCAGCACTGATAATTGCTTGTGCAAGTACTGTTGCTGTTGTAGTTCCATCTCCAGCAATATCTGCTGTTTTTGATGCCACTTCTTTCACCATTTGAGCTCCCATGTTCTCAACTGGATCTTTCAATTCAATCTCTTTGGCTACCGAAACACCATCTTTGGTCATTTGTGGCGGCCCGAATTTTTTGCTAATGATCACGTTGCGACCTTTTGGTCCCAGCGTTACTTTCACTGCATTTGCCAACGCGTCCACGCCTTTTTTCAAGCGATCACGTGCGTCCACATCAAAATAAATATCTTTTGCCATGTTGTTACTCTTTTTGCGCGTCCATTTTGTCGAACGGCTTGTTTCAAATTTATACTACTCGTGTACTTTTTTCTTAAAGGATTCCGTAAATATCTGCTTCGCGCATGATCATGTACGTGCTACCATCCAATTTGATTTCTGTTCCAGAATATTGTCCGAATAAAACTTCATCCCCAACTTTAACTGTCATGGGCTCGTCCGTTTTTCCATTTCCTGCTGCGATTACTTTTCCTTTCAACGGTTTTTCTTTGGCTGAATCCGGGATAATGATTCCGCTCGCAGTTGTTTGTTCCGCCGGAGCAGGTTCAATCAAAACTCTGTCCGCTAATGGTCTGAATGTAATTGACATATTTGTTCGTTATTTTGGTTAAAATAAATGTGTGTGCGCCGTTTGATGCACGCTTCTCATCGCACGAAATTTGTGCCATCCTAGGAAGTAGGACAAAGTTGCGCTTTTTGGGTAAAAAAAATGTCAGTACGTGACATACTGACATTTGAATGTGTTTATGAACGGGAATCTTATGCCACTATTTTTGTGGTTGCGATTGTCCGTTTGCTGGTGCTTGACCTGGAGCTTGCTCAGTTGCTGCGGCTTCTGCTGGATCAACAGGAGCATCCGTTGAGAAACGAATCGTCAATACAATACTCAATACAGCAACCACTGCAGCTAATCCCCATGTGGTTTTATCAATGAAATCATTTGTTTTTTGAACACCACCAATTTGTTGCGCTGCACCGAAGTCTGAACTCAATCCTCCTCCTTTAGGATTTTGTATAAAAACTACGCCTACCAGTAGGATGCTGGCAAGTACAATGATGATTGAAAATAACGTATCCATGCTATTATGTGTTTAATTTTGTCTTTAATTCTTCAATAAGGCTTGCAAAGAAACTCTTTTTTTCTGGAATTGTCAACATTAATTGCTCATAAGCTGCAATTGCCTTTGGATAATTCCCTTGCATGCTGTATACTTTTGCCAATGTTTCGCTTACTGGCAACGACTCTTCGGTCAAACTTTTTTTTGCTTTTTTCGGTGCAGAGAAAAATTCTTGTTTTGGTCTGTTTTGCTCACCAAACAAGGCTTTCGACGGATCAAATTCCGAAAAGTGCGGAACAATAGGAGCGTCAACTGTGTCTGTTTCTGGGACGGTGTAATTGCGATTTGCGTGCAGCCAAGAGGTAAACGAAGCGGCCGATTTTTTTTCTTCAGAATCATTATTTTCTTTCTCAGGAATCGGAGAAACCACCCGATTTTGATCCAAGGCTTCCTCTTCTTCTGCACTCAAGCCCTCTAACTGATAATTCGCTGCGTAAACGTGGTGCGCAATTGTTTCTTCCAATGGATCAACCTTATCGATATTGTCCTCTACGATCAAATCCTGAATAGAATACAGCTCTTCTTCCTCTTTTTCAGACGCCAAGTCTTCCGCCTCTTTTTCATTCGACTCCCAAGGTTCCTCATCTGAGGATTCAATTTCCGTTGAGGAAACTTCGAGATCACCTTCTTGTTTCGTTGCTATCTTGTTTTCAAGTGGCTCAATTTCAAGCGCTGGCTCACTCATGACCTCTTCAATGGATTCGTGTGATTCAGGCGTTTCAACTTCTTTGGTTTCAACAGCTGATTCTGAGACCAAGATCTCTGGAGTGCCTTCAACTTCAACGATGGTATCGGCGGTATTTTCTTCGCTGATTTCAACGAGATTAGTTATTTCGTCTACCAATACGGGTTGTTCAATTTCAGTATAAGTCGTTTCAACAGGCTCAGTTGTGACTTCAGTGATCGTGTGATCAACAATTTTCGCCGTTTCTATGAGCTCATACAACTGTATGCGATCGGCAATCCGATACGAATGCTTTTTTAGTTCATCCTCAAAATGAACATCTCCTGCTTGCTTAAGTGCACGCAAGTACAAAATAGAGAACAACTGTGTATATGGATACTTTTCCGCCAATGCTTTGAAATCAGGTGCCTCCGATTCTTTTGTGAGCAAAGGATTGGCAATTCGAGCAGCTATGTCGTTCACATTCAGCATCACCAGTTCGAAAAGAGTTGATTGATGATGTCTTGAACAATTTGCGCATTCACCTCTTCAAGAAGTGTGGTTTCAACAATTCCTAAATCCGTGTTCGAATCGTAATCCACGAAGCGACTGCTGCTTACCTTCATTTCTTCTTCTTCGGGTTCTTTGATCAGAATGGTAAAAACGGCTGAGACCGAAAGTCGATTTTTCGCGGCAGCATCCCCTTCTTGCAATGCAACGGGAGTGATGGAATAATTAGTAATCACGCCTTCTATCACCAATTGAACTTCATCTTGTGGAGAACCTGAAAGCGCAAGGCTTGTATTGTTTTGAATCGCGTCTTTTACATTTTCGGTCAGGGTTGCTGCATAACTCAATGGCGTGTTTGGAGCATCATTTTCAAAGGTTTTTACGCTAAACACCTTCCATTCCTCCGGAAATGTAATATCCTGAAACGACACACGCGTTGGCCAACAGCTTGTGAAGAGGAATAGTCCAAGAAATAGAATGAGGTAACGCATCATTCGCTTAAATTATATTCTTTAATCTTACGATACAAGGTTCGTTCACTAATTCCCAATTCTGATGCGGCGTATTTTCGTTTGCCCTTGTGTTTTTGCAACGCTTTTTGAATCAATTCCTTTTCTCGATCTTCCAATGAGAGCGACTCTTCCTCAACCTCTTCGTGCGATTCATATGTTTCTTCCTGTGGTTCATTGTCGTATTCGAACGATTCCTGCACAGGCGCGGGAGGGAGGATGCGAGAAGCATGTACTTGCGGACTTTCGATGTCTCGATACAAGCGGTTCACAACACTTACTTGATCTTTACTCAAGTCAATGCTACCGTCATTCGGAATCAAATCGATGACCAATTTTTTAAGTTCAGTAAGATCTTTTTTCATATCAAACAGAAACTTGTACATCAATTCGCGCTCGTTGATACTATCTTTTGATTCATTTGAAATCAGCGCAGGATTATTTTCGCGTTCTAATGGTAAATAGCTCTTAAGAATCACACCATCAATTTCGCGCGCCGTTTCTATGACCGAAATTTGTTCAACCAAGTTTTTTAATTGACGAATGTTTCCTGGCCACGTGTAATGAATCAACATGTGAACCGCTTCCGGGGTCAATTTTATGGTCGGCATTCGGTATTTATCGGCAAAATCACTGGCGAATTTTCGAAACAACAAGTGAATATCGTCGCCTCGTTTACGCAAAGGAGGAAGTGAAATGGGAACAGTACTCAAGCGATAAAATAGGTCTTCACGAAATTTCCCTGATGAGATGGCTTGTGGCATATTTTCATTCGTTGCCGCTACTACGCGCACATCTGTCTTGATCACTTTGGATGATCCTACTCGAATAAATTCGCCTGTCTCCAAGACCCGTAGCAAGCGCACTTGGGTTTGAGCTGGGAGTTCCGCAACTTCATCCAAAAAAATAGTCCCTCCGTCTGCCACCTCAAAATACCCTTTTCGGCTGCCACTCGCGCCAGTGAATGATCCCTTTTCGTGTCCAAACAATTCAGAATCGATTGTTCCTTCTGGGATTGCGCCACAATTAACCGCAATATATTCACCATGTTTTCTAGAACTCAATTGATGAATTACCTGGGGAATGATTTCTTTACCTGTTCCACTTTCTCCTGTTACGAGAACAGAAATATCGGTCGGAGCCACTTGTGTAGCAACTTCCAACGCACGGTTAAGCAGCAGTGCATTTCCTATAATTCCGAATCGTTGTTTGACTTGTTGAATTTCCATACGAATCAGTTAACGTGAGCAGGTGGAAGGATTTCAATTACTTCACCCAATAAGGTTGCGGTTGTGCAATCCGTTACTTTTACAATTACATAGCTTCCTTTATCAAAGTCTCCTTTCGGAAAAACGGTCATCGAATTGTTGTCAGCTCGACCACTCATGAATTCTTCAGGATTTTTTTTCGACGGACCCTCCACCAATATTTTTTGAATGGTTCCTATAAGATTTTTATGTGCTTCCTTGGAATGTTCGAGTTGTAAATCAATGATTTCAGTCAATCGCGCACTTTTCACTTCATCAGGAACATTGTCTTCATAACGTCGTTCTGCTAGTGTTTTTGGACGCTCTGAATATTTATACATATAGGCAAATTCCCATTTCACCAATTCCATCATTGAAAGGGTGTCGGCATGCTCTTCTTCTGTTTCATCACAAAATCCTGTAATCAAATCCGTTGAAATAGCACAATTAGGAACGATCCTACGAATGGCAGCAATTCGATCCAAATACCATTCTCGCGAGTACCCACGGTTCATGCGTCTCAGCATTTCTGTGCTGCCGGATTGAACGGGTAAGTGAATATAGTTGCACACATTTTCGTGTTTCGCAATCACTTCCAATACATCGTCGCTCATGTCCTTTGGGTGAGATGTAGAAAATCGAACCCGTAAATCAGGTGAAACGCCCGCTACCATTTCCATGAGTTGTGCAAAATTGGTTGTGTCCTGTTCTTCATCCTTAATTTCGCCCTTCGAAGTCATGTTCCAACGATAAGAATCTACGTTTTGACCCAACAAGGTAACCTCGCGGTATCCTTGAGCAAAAAGATCACGGCATTCTTGCACAATCGTTTGCGGATCACGTGAACGCTCGCGTCCGCGTGTGAAAGGAACCACACAAAAAGAACACATGTTGTCGCATCCGCGCGTGATCGATACGAAGCTGGACACGCCGCCAAGGTCCAACTTGACAGGTGAAATATC
>JBFYPU010000026.1:0-22365 GCA_041303175.1 Crocinitomicaceae bacterium
GCAACTAACGCCTTTCTTGTATTCCCAAATCTCGAAATACTTCTTAGGATTTCAAGCCTTTGTTCCTGCACGTGCTAACTATACAGAATTTATTCTTTTTTGATGAATCAAAAAATTAACGTATTAATTTCATTCTTAATGTTTAATTTAGTGAGTTGAATTCGCTTAAACTATAAATTATGAAGCCATCTACGGAGCTCTTTAAATTGATAAAATCGTTGACGAAATCCGAAAAACGCTTTTTCAAGTTGACCTCTTCGTTGCAATCTGGGGACAAAAATTATTTGAAAATTTTCGATTTTATCGAGAAACAAACGTACTACGACGAACAGGAATTGAAAGATGAATTTAACGATGAAACCTTCGTAAAACACCTTCCTTCTGAAAAAAATCACCTTTACAAGTTAATCCTCAAAAGTTTGCGGGCTTATTACAGCGAGCAATCTGTCAACAGTACGCTGAAGCAAGAAATCAAAAACGTAGAGATCTTATACAACAAAGCGCTATATAAGGAGTGTGAAAAATTTGTAGTCCGTGCTAAGCAAACGGCTGAGAAATACGAGAAGTTTTACTATTGGTTCGAATTGATCAATTGGGAAAAACGCTTACTAGAATCAGCGTACGAAGCAGGAGAATTTTCAACGGATCTCGACAAACTTGTGGCAGAGGAGGAAATGGTGATCGCCAAACTCCGAAACTTAGCCGAGTATACGGTCATTTATTCCAAAATCAATCTAATTTTCAGAAGCGGAGGTTTTACAAGAAATGAGCGCGAACGTCAATTGGTGGAGGAAATCGCCGATTATCACTTGATCAAAGGTAAAAATACGGCTTTGTCAACAAAAGCGGCTTCCATTTGCTATTACATTAAAGGTCTCTGTGCGGCAACCAATCGAAATTATGATGACAGCTTCCAATTTTTCAATCGAACACGCGAAATTTTGGACAACAATCCACTTATAAAACAGGATTCTGGTCAGCGATATGTAATGACCCTATTTCACCTTCTTCGATGCTATATTGACAACAGCGAATTTGAAAAAGCAGAGGCGTTGATAGAGGATATTCGGGCTTTAGTAGATAAAAAAGGATTCAATTCGGTAGATATTTCCCTTCGAATATTTGGCAATCTCTCTAGTCAACAATTGGTTCTTCTTCATGCCAAAGGTGAATTTGAAAAATGCGTCGAGCTTATTCCTCAGATCGAAAAGGAGGAACTCTTGTATGGCGAGAAAATTTCGAAGGAAATGGAACTCGTACTCACTTACAACAAAGCGTACAGTTTCTTCGGGATTGGTGAGTATAAGAAAGCATTGCAGTATTTGAATGAGGTATTGAATGACAATGAACAGAATTTACGCCAAGACATATATAGTTTTGCCCGGCTCTTCAACCTGGTCATTCACTACGAATTAGGGAACTATGATTTCCTCGAATATGTTGTGAAATCAACCAATCGCTATTTGAGTAAACACGATCGCGACTACCAAATTGAACACACGTGTATCAAACACATTCGGAAGTTGGCAAAAACACATTCAGCTGTCAATCAATTGGAAATCTTTGAAAAGATGGATGCTGAAATTAAAGAATTGCTGAAAAATCACAATGAACGGGCCATTTTGGAATACTTCAATGTTTCCGCGTGGATTTATAGCAAACTTCATAAAATTTCTTTCGCAGAGGGAATCCGCAGTATTCGTGCTTAGTTCTTCTTTTTGAAGTAGGTAGTTTCGTTTCGATTCTCAATTGACACATCGCAACGGGTTAGAATTGAAGTCGTGGAAGTATAGACTTGAACAAATGCATTTAAAAGGGAGGTCGTGCCGACAGCTATCGGTAGATAGCTTCCTTTTTTTGTATCGCATAAGTTCATCCACCTGATTTTTCTATCTTTGTACCACGAAAATTAAACGATAACTCGAAAGATGGCTCAGAAGTATACGACACGTGAGGAGGATTATTCCAAATGGTACAACGAAACAATAGCTAGGGCTGATTTGGCTGAGCATTCTGATGTAAAAGGATGCATGGTAATCAAGCCTTATGGTTATGCTATTTGGGAAAACATCAAAGACGTCTTGGATAAGAAATTCAAGGAAACAGGACATTCGAATGCCTATTTCCCCTTGTTTATCCCGAAATCGTATTTGAGCAAGGAGGCAAGCCACATCGAAGGATTCGCGAAAGAATGCGCAGTTGTGACGCACTATCGTCTTAAAAATGCAGAGGATGGAAGTGGATTGATCGTGGATCCCGAAGCGAAATTGGAGGAGGAGTTGATCGTTCGACCTACTTCGGAAACGATCATTTGGAATTCCTATAAAAATTGGATCCAGTCATACCGTGATTTACCCATCTTGATCAACCAATGGGCGAATGTGGTGCGCTGGGAAATGCGTACGCGGATTTTTCTTCGTACAACAGAATTCTTATGGCAAGAAGGTCATACTGCTCACGCAACTAGAGATGAAGCCATTGCAGAAACGGAGCAGATGTGTAATGTCTACGCTGATTTTGCTGAACATTTCATGGCGATGCCTGTTGTTAAGGGATTAAAAACAGAAAGTGAACGATTTGCGGGCGCGGACGAAACCTATTGCATCGAAGCGATGATGCAAGATGGAAAGGCGCTTCAAGCGGGAACATCCCATTTCTTAGGTCAGAATTTCGCGAAAGCATTCGATGTGAAATTCTCGGACAAAGAAGGCAATCGCGAATACGTATGGGCCACTTCATGGGGTGTCTCAACACGGTTGATGGGCGCATTGATTATGACGCATTCCGACGACGAAGGATTGGTATTACCACCAAAATTGGCTCCCATTCAAGTGGTTGCTGTTCCGATCTATAAAACATTGGAGGATTTGGAAGCGATTTCCGAGAAATTCAAAGCACTTGGCGCGCAATTGAAAGCGCGTGGCATTTCATTCAAGTATGATGATGATGACAATCGCCGTCCGGGTTGGAAATTTGCCGAATATGAATCAAAAGGAGTACCTGTGCGCTTGGCAATGGGAATGCGTGATTTGGAGGCTGGGAAAATCGAGGTCGCACGTCGTGATGAAAAAACGAAAGAAGTAGTGGATTTTGATGGAATCGACGCATTTGTTGAACAATTATTGACCGACATTCAAGAAAATTTACTCAATCGTGCAAAACAATTCCGAAGCGAACGCACGCAGAAAGTGGATTCGTATGATGTTTTTAAGCAAGAATTAGAGACAAAAGGCGGATTCTTTTTGGCGCATTGGGATGGAACAAAAGAAACGGAAGAACAAATTAAGCAAGAAACCAAGGCCACAATTCGTTGTATTCCTTTGAATCGAGAGTTAGAAACAGGCCTGTGCATGGTCACTGGTAAGCCATCTGCTGGTCGTGTAATTTTTGCAAAATCATATTAACATATTACCGATGAGTAAAAAAAACCTTGTACGAGAAGCTATTATTGACTTGTTGATCAATAAAGCAACGATGAAACAAGACATTGCAGATTATTCTGAGAATGTCTTTGGACAGTTTAAAGACATTGCTCAAAAGGAACTAGTGATTCTTCGTGAATCAGTGAATGATTCACGCGTTCGAATGCGCTTCGAGGACAAAGGCAAACACGAGTTTATTCTATATATTGGAAGTGATGTACTTGTATTTCAATTGCATCGAAATGTATTTCGATTGCCGGATGAAAATCCGATGTGGAAAACACCTTACCTCGAAGAGAACGAGGCAAATGGTTTTTTTGCGATTATCAACATCTATAATTTCTTGGCAGAATCCTTTGAGCAAGGTCGAATGAACGATCCAGGCTACCTAATCGGGCGTGTGCTGTTGAACCATGACGAACGCTTTATGGTGGAAGGGAAAGGTCAACTCGGCTTTCTGTTTCGGGATTTGGCCAATAGTACGATCAATAATGACATCATCGAGCACATCCTTGAGGTTTCAATGGCTTTTGCAATTGAATTTGATCTTGTTACACCGCCATACCAAATGGTGCAGGAAGTATCAGTGGGTCAAATCAAAGTGATGAGTTCGAATCTACAAGTTGCAACAGGAAAACGCCTTGGCTTTCAGTTTAACTCAGGAGAGAATACAGTTTATTAGAAAAAAACTGTTGTGTTTCTTGAACGTTAAAGAAATTCGCTTTATATTTGCACTCCCAAATTTATGAGGGAAACTTTGAAATTTTAGTTTGGCCCATTCGTCTAGTGGTTAGGACGCCAGGTTTTCATCCTGGAAACAGGAGTTCGATTCTCCTATGGGCTACCAAATCGACAACGGTCGGTATGGCCCATTCGTCTAGTGGTTAGGACGCCAGGTTTTCATCCTGGAAACAGGAGTTCGATTCTCCTATGGGCTACAACACGTAGAGAAAAAAAATAAAAAATAGAAAAATGGCGAATCATAAATCCTCATTAAAGAGAATTCGATCAAACAACGCGAAGAGACTTCGTAACAAATATCAACACAAAACAACGCGTAATGCAATTCGTGGTTTGCGTGCTATTGATGACAAAAATGAAGCAGCAAAATTGATGCCTTCTGTTTTCAGTATGATCGATCGCTTGGCGAAGAGAAACGTTATCCACAAAAATAAAGCGGCAAACTTGAAATCTGGTTTGCATGTGTTTGTGAATAAATTGTAATTCGACCTTCTCAGAAGAATTTGAAGGGACGCATCGCGTCCCTTTTTTCGTAATTTTACTTTTCATGATCAAGAGTCATCGTATCCTCATTGTGCTTTTTCTGCTTTCTTTCGCGACGCGAGCACAAATGACCTATGACTATGACACCCTTTCTTTCAACGAACGCATGCTCGGAAGCGTCGATTCAACAGATGTTAAATCTGGTATTCTTCCTTCAACGTTTGATGGTGGGCTAGAAATGATGACCGCAAATGGGTTCTCGCTCAATCGCCTCAACACTGATTTTGGTGGCTTGCGCTTCGATCAACAATTGGATGCTCGAAAAATGCGTTTCTCGGCGCTACCTTTCATTGGATTCGCCTACTCATTTGGCGGACAAGGAACCCAGTTTGTTCGAGCCAACTACATCCAAGCGTTCAATGATAGCCTGGTCATCAATGTAGATTATTCTGCAAATGTTGGGAATGGATTCCTTAGACAATCCACCTTCAGATCAAGTCGAGTGAATCTTAACCTCGAATGGAAAACCAAGCGCTACGGACTGAAAGTGATCGGTGGATTTTACAGTGATTCCGTTGAACACAACGGTGGAATATTGACAGATACACTGATCGAATCGTTTGGACTCATTTTTACACCCATTCGAAAACTAGAGGCAGCAAGTTCGAACAAATATGGTTTTGCTGGCATTTCCAACTATGTTGCATTCAACCAAAAATCTGCATCTCGTGTGGGAATGGTAACCAATCATCATTATGACATTCGGTACCGGGCTTATCACGAAGTTGACTCGTTGGATACAGTGTATACTGATGTAAATATTGATCCGTTGGTTACCTACGATCGCTTTAACTTAGCACGGATTCAGAACAGCGCAGGTTTCTTTTTTACCCAAAATAATAGATACTTCGATGCACAAATCGGTCACACGTATTGGTCATATTTGAATTTAGGCCATGACAACGATACATCTGAAATTGACATAAAATCAACATTACGGTGGAATTTTGGGCGAATTGTGATTGAAAATCAACTTAAATTGAATGTTTTGGGTGGTTTTGGTGCGTTTTCAGATCAAACCCGTTTGACGTACCAATGCGCAAAATGGATGCTGGATGCCAACTTGAGTTATGAGAATGCCGCACCAGTTCCACTCGAGAGAAATTATTTCGCAAATAATTATTCCTATAAATTGGCAAATTTCCAATTGGAGAATCGATTGTTGATTCATGCTGGTGGTAGGTATAAACTGAAAGGTGATTCTGTGATGATTGGCGGAAGTGCCGGGTTCTTAGCTGTTGATAATGCTTATCTCTTTACTGATTCAAATTGGAGTAGTGTCGGGGCAATCAATGCGCTACAAATCGGAGTTAACGGACAATTCGTTGTTGGGAAATTCCATATTCACCCACGCGTGATTTATTCTGGGCAGGCAGAAAATTTGCTCCCCGCAATTCAATGTAATGCGCGTGTTTATTTCAAGTCTACCGTATTTAAAGCGAAACGTCTATTGCTGCTCATTGGACTTGATGGTTCTTATTCTTCTGGATTTCAGCCACGAACATATATCCCTTCAATGGACGCGTATCTTTGGAATCAACCTGCGATTCAGACAAGAGGAATGGTGAACGCACATTTTTTCACAACGATCGAGATGAGCACATTCCGATTTTTTATACGCTTCGAGAACATCGGCTATTTTTGGACAGATCAAACCCTGTTGCATTCTGTGGGGTATCCAATTGCCGCTCAGCGGATTCGACTGGGACTGACATGGAGTTTCTTTAATTGACGAATGCTATCAGGTTGGTTAAGACAGTTATAAAAGCAAGTAAAAAAATGGGAGTCAGCAGAAATCAACTGTAGTGCGCTCATTCTAATCTTCCTTTTTCACTTCACTTGCTCTAATCATATCAAAGTGGATGTGCATTCTATTCATTTTCAGTAAAAAAGGGAATGAATTGTACCTTTTATGAAAATTCCGACATTATTGATGGATCAATAAACGATACTCAATGGCTTTAGTAAAGAATTGAAGTTCGAATCTTATTCGTCAATGATTATATTTGTCAAAAAATAGATACATGAACTTACTCGAAAATAAAGTTGTAATTATCACAGGAGCTTCTCGTGGAATTGGAAAATCAATAGCTGAAGAGTGCGTAGCACAAGGTGCTAAGGTCGCATTTACTTATTTATCCTCAGATGAAAAAGCAAAAGCACTAGAAGTTGAACTGAGTAAAAATGGAGGGATCGCCAAAGGTTTTCGTTCGGACGCTTCAAAATTTGACGATGCTCAAGCATTGATCGATGCGGTTGTTGAAGAATTTGGAACAGTGGACGTATTGGTGAATAATGCAGGGATTACACGTGACACCCTTTTGATGAGAATGACTGAAGAACAGTGGGACGATGTAATGAATACGAATTTAAAATCAGCGTTCAATTTGACCAAGGCGGTTCAGCGACCAATGCTCAAAGCGCGCAAAGGATCAATCATTAATATGTCGTCCGTTGTTGGCGTGAGCGGAAATGCTGGACAGTCGAACTACGCCGCGTCCAAAGCTGGATTAATTGGGTTTACCAAATCTGTTGCTCAGGAATTGGGTTCGCGAAACATCCGTTGCAATGCAATCGCACCTGGATTTATTGAAACGGAAATGACGGATGCATTGGATCCGAAAATTGTAGAAGAATGGCGAGCTTCAATTCCATTGAAACGCGGTGGGACTCCTAAAGATGTTGCTGATTTAACTGTGTTCCTAGCTTCAGATATGAGCGGATACATAACTGGGCAGACAATACACGTTTGCGGTGGAATGTTGATGTAAACCAAGAAAATATAGAAATGAAATCCCAGGAGTTTTTTAGGAACACTGGGATTTTTTTATTTTCGCAGCCAATTCACACCTTTCATCGAAAAGTTGAGAATTTTTTTCAGCCAATCGAAGTAGAGTGCAATATATGTTATGATCGAGATCAACCAAACCACCAGCATGTTCATCCAGTAGGTACTTACCAAATTCCCAAAGATGTATTTCTTAGGTGCATAAAAATGTGCAGATAAAAACGGAAGTTCTCGACTAGGCAGGTTATATATCGACTCGTTGTTTTGATAAATTCGTCCGTCTTGAATGATCGACTTATTGTTCTCCATTTTATTCGTCACCAAATTCAATAAACTCTCATTCGTATATTGATCCCGCAAAGTGCGGTATTCTTCCGCTCCTAATTTTTCAATCGCAGTTTGAATCTCTTCACTGAAATTGTTCACTTTAACACGCCATACGGTTTCAAGAAAATCCAAATATTTTGTGATTTCAGCAAAATCGGACTCATTCGAGCCTATTTCAATCTTTTCAATGCAGTTATGGCAGACCACTTGGTTTCCCCACGATTTAATCTCTTGGCTTAGTTCATTCGTTAAGAGAAGTTCCGCAGCATTCACATCTTCTTTCGAGTGCTTGTCGCGATCAATCAAAAGCCGCACATTTCGACGAATTTCTGGTAGCCAGTAATCCTTTTTCCATTTCGCGTTACTTAAATTTACATGCGCATCAAAATACTTGATCTCCAATGGGTTATTAGCTGCTTGCTCAACCGCTAATGCCTCATATGACCATCGTGAAACCATCATGTTACCTATCAACGGAACTTTTGTTGCATTCGATAAAGTAGGGTGGAGCTTGTCAAATTTCACAATCACGCCGCTGAAAAGCAATTGCGGAATAACGAGCAACGGTACAATAATATAGATCACTTTCGCAGAATTGAACGCGCTTGAAATGTTCAAACCAACCAGGTTAGCAAGGCATGATGTAGAAAAAAGAACAAACCAGTATTCGAAATACATCCCTTTAATTTCGAGGATCGAGTTTGCAATGACCACAAAAAGTAGCGACTGAACTGCGGAAATTGTGAACAGAATTGTCACTTTGGAGAATAAATATCCGTTTTTAGATAAATTTAGGAATCGCTCCCTCTCTAGTATTTCCTTATCCTTATTGATTTCCTCTGCAGCAACCACTAATCCAATGAAGATAGCGACGATTACACAGATAAAAATGTATTGTGGAATGTTCTCATTGGTGAAAAATGAATATTCTGAGTGCCCATTGGTGTTCGAAAAGTATTTTGTAAAAAAGGAAAGTACAATTGCTAGAACTGGAGAAATCAATCCGTTTATAATGACGTATTGACGGTTCGATATTTTACTCAGAAAATCGCGGGTTAGATAGCTCCAATATTGTCGAACACGCGAAGGTAATTTCGTTTGAACAATCGGAGCCTCATTGATAATGTGAACTTCTGGAGATTCAGCATGACTATGGTAGAGTAGGTGCCAATCTTCTGGTGATTTCTTTCGAACGCGCGTCTCATTTCCGAATTCATCCACAATTTTCCTGTCAATCAAATTGAAAATTTGTTCGGGATTCACATTTCCACAAAGACTGCATTCGCGCTCGTGCGCATTTCCTTGGTAAGAGTGCGTTTTGAAATGAACCAACGCATTGAGTGGAATACCATCGTAGATCAAATAGCCACCGTTGTCCATGATTAACAGTCGATCAAAGAGCTTGAAAATAGTGGAAGAAGGTTGATGGATTACCACAAAAACGAGTGTGCCACGCAAGGAAAGTTCCTTCAGTAAATCCATGATATTCTCAGAATCCTTACTCGAAAGTCCTGATGTTGGCTCATCTACAAACAAAATTTGTGGTGTTCGTATGAGCTCCAAAGCTATGTTCAACCGCTTACGTTGTCCACCAGAAATCACTTTTTCTAAGGGTGAACCGACACGCAAATCCTTGATTTCATATAAACCAATGGTAGTGAGAAGTCTTGCTACTTTTGAAGTAATTTGCTGGGCTGTTTCACCGCCCATGGAGAGCCTTGCCGCAAAATACAAATTTTGAAACACAGTCAACTCTTCAATTAAGAGATCACTTTGACTAACGTTTCCAATGATTCCTTCGAGTTGATCCGACTGTGTGTGGAGGTCAATGCCATTGATTTTAACAGAACCATAGGACGGTTTAACCTTTCCGTTGAGGATGTTCATCAAGGTCGTTTTACCGGCTCCTGAACCACCCATCACACCAATCATTTTACTTGAATTTGTAGAAAAACTCAATCGGCGGATCGCCATTTGGTTACCTCCAAAGCTATGAAGTATGTTGTCTACCACAAAACTAAGTTCCTGGCTCGAATCGAACGATGTTACTTTTGAAACCAGATCACTGTAGTAGATCTGAGTACTTTTTGAGGTTCGAACAGTCGAACCAATATTGAATAAGTAGGTTTTGTCACTGGCTACAATTTGACCATTGATGATCAGCTCGTCATTTCCATAATATCGGAAAAACAGTGCGTTCACACTCTCAATATTGACAACGTGAATAGGTGCGTCTAAACCATCCACCAAAGAAAATTTTGCGTGCTCAAAATCGCGCGTAACTTTTCCGAGGTAATAAAAATGCTCACTTTCATCAATGAGATTCAGCTCATTACTTTCGGTAAGATTTCGCAGGGCCGTGTATTCCTCAAAGCTGATGTTGAAGGCATCAGCCACTGTTTGCACAAAGTTTTGTTCGTTTTCCGTTCGTTGATGATCTAGATTTATGAATTCCAGAATTCGGACCAACACGATGATTTTTTGACGTTGCGTGAGCTCTTCATTAATCTGCGAACAAATTCTAAGCACCTTAACAGCCTGGAGTGAAGTCCGTTTGCTACCACCTTTTTTTGAAAATAGGCGCCCACGGGTTTCATTCAAGAAATTTTCAAAAATTGCGAGGTATTTATTGACATCTGCAGAACTTAGTTCTGATTTCAGAAAACTCTCAATAATTTGTTTGCCTTTGTTACTTCGAATGGTAGGAAGAATATCCAATTCTTCGTCTTCCATTTCATCTTGTACCTCGTCTACTTTTGCGATGATTGCAAAAAGCTGCATTAATGCACGAAGTATACGCTCACTCATTCAACTCTCAGAAAAGGATAATTTCTATCGTTTAAATCCGATCATTAAAACAACACATCCTGAAGTTTTAAGATCTAAATCAAGTTCTGTCTCAATTGTAACGGGGATGGTTTCCTGAACTTTGAAATCCCAATACGGTGAGTTTTTATAATTTCTATTGGAGAACAGAATATGCCCTTCAGGATCCTTAATTGAAAAAAGTACAAAGTCTTGTTTGGTACCTGCGGAAGTAGCAATTCGGTAGGTGGTTCCTCCGTAAAGCGTTGTTTTGAATTCAGCCTTTTCTCGATCTAAAAAAGCTGTATATACTTGACCATCTGAAACATATGCAGAAGTCAGTAAACGTTGACATTCTTTCAATACAGCATCACAATTTTCTTGCGCTACGGAAGTAAAACCAATTAATGCTATTGCGATTACAAATATACCTTTCATTCGAATCATGTTTTAATGATATTGTTTCTGATTGCTGTAATTTTTGTTCGGACTTCATTAAGAACTGCGGGTGATATTTTTACAGTCAATCGATGTGTGAGCGTCGTAAGTCTTTTTTTTGCATCTGTCTCAGGTGCCTCGTATTCGTAGTTAATGACAAACTTGTCGAATGTCACTTTCAGATCGACCAATTCTGCGATGAGCGCATCATTCTTCTTTCCTTTGTTGTATTCTCTCAACATTTCGATGAGCGTCTCCAGTGTTTCTCTTTGTTCACCAATTCGGCGAATCATTTTATCAGATTTTTTCTGGTGATTCAATTCCGATGAAAAATACATCGATTCGATCCATCCACCAGCAAGAATAAGAGAGGAAACTGCTTTACGATCTGATTTTTTCAGGAAATCATCCGCACGACTGAAAGCATCACTCATCAATTGAATCATTGAATCTTGATTTTCATTATTTTTCTCAAATCGCTTAATGAAGTCTGAATCAAATGCTCCGCTCAACCCCAGTTCTGATGTTAGGGTCTCTATTGTTGAGAGGTAACGCATGGCGTAGCCTTTTTCTTGATAGATCGACACGTATCCTAAATCAGCACCATAAATACCCAAATTCAGTGCTTGCTTGTATTCCGTGACATAGTTTTTTGCATTTGCCTCATCATTCAACATTGAATCGTTGAATGGCAAATTCAATTCTTTGATCAATAAAGCGGTTTGAATGGGCGAAGGAATACTAAAGATTTTTCCATCAAAAACGGAATTGATTGAGCCTTCCAAATCGCGAACTTCTTGGTCCACAACATTCGAATCCGACTCGGGATCTTCTGAGCAACCAATAAGCATTCCAGTTAGAGTCGCTATGCCGAGAATGGCAAAAAGGGATGATTGAATCGTTCTGTGTTTCATAATGTAATTGTTGTTCTTCTGCTGAACGTGCTAATATAACAAAAAAAACATATTCGGAACGAATTGTTACATTTGTTTCAATCAATTTCACACATGAAAAGTAGACCTAGAAGAAATCGAAAATCATCTGCAATCCGTAAAATGGTGGCAGAAACGCATTTAGGAGTTGAACATTTGATCTATCCTTTGTTTATTGAGGATGGGAAAAATATTCAAAGAGAAATCAAATCACTGCCTTCCAATTATCGTTGGTCGCTTGATATGTTGTTGCCAGAAATTGATCGCTGCGTTGAGCTTGGATTGGATAAATTTGTCTTGTTTCCAGCAGTGAATGAAGCGTTAAAAGATGCAGTTGCGTCCTACAGTTATGCGGACGACAACTTTTACCTTCATGCCATTCGAGCAATCAAAGAACGTTTTCCACATATCGAACTGATGAGTGATGTGGCGATGGATCCATATTCTTCGGATGGTCACGATGGTTTGGTTGAAAATGGTCGAATTTTAAATGATGAAACACTCCCAATTTTAGCGAAGATGGCTATTGCTCAGGCTCAAGCAGGAATTGACATTATCGGACCAAGCGATATGATGGACGGACGTGTAGGCTACTTGCGCAATGCACTCGATCAAGACGGATATTCTGAGGTAAGTATCATGTCATATTCCGCAAAATACGCCAGTGCGTTTTATGGTCCATTCCGCGATGCGTTGGATTCAGCACCAAAATTGGGTGACAAAAAAAGCTATCAAATGGATCCTGCTAATAAGCGTGAAGCATTGCGCGAAGCGCGTTTGGATGAATTGGAGGGTGCGGATATGCTCATGGTCAAACCTGCAATTTGTTACCTAGATGTTATTCACGCACTGCGAGAATCGAGCAACTTGCCCATCACAGCTTACAACGTTAGTGGTGAATGCGCGATGGTATATGCTGCAAGTGCAAATGGATGGTTGAATTATGAGCAATCCATGGCTGAGATGTTGTTGAGTATTCGTCGTGCAGGTGCCGATGGCATTTTAACCTACTTCGCCAAAGATTTTGCATTGAATACATAATTTTCGTGATTTTGTAACTGTAAATTGATGAATTCCAACTAATTTAGCTGCATGCAAGAGTTTGATTTATATCCTGAAAAGCCTGATCTAATTGAATATGCACCAAAAAGCAGTTTGGGTGTTACCTTGTTTTCCTTGATTGTGTTCATCATGGTATTTTTGCTGCTTTTTGAAGATCAGCTCCTGTTTTTGGCGAATTTATTGGTTGTTTTGATCGTTCACGAATTGGGACATTTTATTGCAATGAAATACTTCAAGTATGAGAATGTCCGTATGCTTTTTATTCCGCTAATGGGGGCATTTGTGCAAGGAAAAAAATCCAACTGCTCACAAAAGCAAAGTCTTTGGGTGCTTATCGCAGGTCCATTCCCTGGAATTATCATAGGAAATCTATTGTTTTGGTATTCTACTTGGAGTCCTTACTACAATTGGCTTGCCGAACCGGCACTTCTTTTTATCCTTCTCAATTTGATCAACCTATTGCCGCTGGATCCATTGGATGGAGGCCAGATGTTTAAATTATTGGTGAAGCGAGTGAATGAATTTCTCTTGATGGTTTTCGCGTTGGTTTCGTCGCTAATTTTGATAGGGATAGGTGCATATTGGAGAAATCCGTTTATCATCGTTTTTGGATTCTTAATGGCTTTTCGTGTTCGAGCATTACAGAAAAAATACCAAATGCATCGCGAATTGGCCGGTGAGCGTGTGAACTATGCGACTACGTATAAATCACTGACAAACAAGGATTTTTCCAAAATAAAGGAAGTATTACTTGAACATACTCCGGCATTAAAAAAGTTTATTGACCATGTTTCTGCCGAAGAGGCGGATCCGATTTTGGCGAGTCAAGTGAATAATGTTTTAGTAACACCCATCGACCGAGATACTAGCTGGTTTTTCAGGTTTTTGGTGGTTTTGGCTTGGCTTGTTTCATTCATGTCACCGTGGCTTCTATCGCTGGCTCTAGGCATAAAATGGTGGGGCAGTGAATCCATTTAGAGTAGGTCAAAAAGTTGTGTTTATGCACGAGCCGGGAGGTGGTACGGTGAAAAGTGTGTCACCTAATTTGGTGATTGTGCTAGATGATAGCGGCTTCGAGCAAAAATGCAGATTGAATGAAATCGCACCCGTTCACGGAAATAATTACCAGATAGACGATCTTGATATTGTTGCGATCAACGCGGATGAATCATTTGCAACCATTCGACATGAAGTGCGAAAAGGTGAATTAACAGGTCGAAGAAAACCAGTTGAGATGTGGGAGATAGACCTTCATATAGAAGCCATTACCGATTCGCATTCGGGACTAAGCAATGGTGAAATCGTACAAAAGCAACTCAACGAAATGCGTAGCTTTTTTCAACGCGCAAAAAGTAAACGCATTCGTAAATTGGTGATCATACATGGTGTTGGTCAAGGCGTATTGAAGGAGGAGGTACGCTCATTTCTGGAGAAACAAGATTCAATTTCCTATTTTGATGCTGATTTCAGAGAATATGGGAAAGGCGCAACCTCTGTGGAAATTTTCTATTCAGGTTTGGAGGATTGATCAGCTAGTGGATATCTCACGTACATTTTGAATGCTCCGCGACGCTCAACCAGCTTGAATCCCTCAATTTCCTCTTCAAAAAAAGCATCGTTTGACCGTGTCACCATGTATGTCGGTTTATCGATATCGCCATCCAGTAGCCATTGAGCATCGTAATACTTTGGATTCGATTGAGGTTTGATTCGTCCGTAATAATAGTGCGCATAGCTTTTACCTCTGATTCCGATATAACAATCTTCACCTTGTAATTCTTCATAAAATGAAATGGCATCCGCTTGGGTCATTGAATCGACTTTCGGCATCACCGTATACATGATGACGAGCAAAGAAATAACAGTTGATGTGGTCAAAGTGAGCAATGATTTACCCACTTCTTTTTTTCGAAGAAAGACAAAAGCTAGTATAAATCCAACGAGAAAAATGACACCACCAATCGCGTCGCTGATTCCCCATGGCACGGAATAGCGAATACACGCATTTGCAAACGGTTCAGTCGTGATACTCAACAGCCAATTTTTTTCCATCAAAAGAAGTGGGAGTACGATCATCGCCAGTGAAACGATACTCCCAATAATCAAAAACACGACACGCACATACCTTCTAAATTCAAGATCACCATTCATGACGCGGTAAATCGCTAGAGCTGCCAAAAAGGACAAGGGAGCATAGGTCATCGATGAGTAATGAATGATCTTGGTAGTTGAAATACTGAACAAAATCAAGACAACCCAGAACAAGCTCAGCATCCATCTGCGCATATCCATGGGTGTGGAATCATTTCGTTGAAAAAAGAGTGGGAGCGCAAAAACGGACATTGGGAAACAACCGAGGGCAATGACCACAAAATGGTAATAGAATGGTTGTTCATGCCCAGCAACTGGAGTCCTGAACAGCTCAATTTGGTATTCAATAAACTGCAAAAGAATGTCCCAACCATTCTGGGCAACTTCCATTGCAACCCAGATGCCGATAATTCCACTAAATCCAAGAAGAAAAAACAAAATCCCTTTAAATGAGGGGAAGACCGTGAAGCGTTTGTAGATAATGTAAACCGCGAGTGTCAGTCCGAGCAGAAGAAATCCAACGGGTCCTTTGGTTAAAATGCTGAGCGCGGAAAACATTCCTGAGTAGATCGCCAATTTCCAAATCGCGTTTCCATCTTTGGAGAGCACGCGAATCATAAAGTAAACGGAAAGGAAAATAAAGAAATTGAACACAGGATCGATGATTCCTGATTTAAAAAATGCGTGAGGCAAAAGCGATGCGAAAAACACGAGTGCCCAGATAAGTCCAAATTTTGCCGAAAAATGACGCTTCCCAATGAAGTAGAAGGTAAAGAGATAAATTCCCCCAAACAGTGCATTCGGAAACCGAGCAGCAAAGTCATTGATTCCGAAGAGTTTCATGGATCCTACCTGCAACCAAAAAAACAATGGTGGCTTTTCCCAAAAAGGTAAATAGTTGATTTGAACCTGCATGTAATTTGAACTTTCAATCATTTCCCGTGCGGATTCCGCAAAGTTGATTTCGTCCCAATCGAAGAGGTGAATATTTCCGATCCCAATGAAAAAACTGGACGACAGAAGGAGTAGTAAACCCAATGTCCACCGTTGATTTGATGCGATACGATCAAGTATTGCCATAGGTACGATAAATCCGTTATCAGTTACGAATGGAACATTTTGGATTTTACGATTCCAATTTTATTGAAGAAATATTTCCAAGATACCCCCAAAACTCCCAATCCATATTTTGAACTGCGCGCTAAGTTTATGGAAGACGCATCGTCAAAGTATTTGGTTGGGCAAGTGATTTCTGCGATGTCATAACCTTTGTAGAAAATTTGCGCAAGCATCTGGTTATCAAAAATGAAATCGTCTGAATTGATGTTGTAATTGATAGATTCCAGTACTTCTTTGGAAAACATACGATAGCCTGTATGGTATTCCGACAATTTTTGATTCATCAGTACATTTTGGCTGAAGGTCAAGAATCGGTTGGCGACGTATTTATACCAAGGCATCCCGCCTTTCAACGCACCTTTCCCTAAAATCCGCGAGCCAATGACAACTGGATAGACATCGTTCGCAATCAAATGCGCCATGCTTTCAATCAGTTTGGGTGTGTATTGGTAATCGGGGTGAAGCATTACCACAATGTCTCCGCCCAATTCGAGCGCTTTATTGTAACACGTTTTTTGATTTCCTCCGTAACCTTTGTTCACTTCATGGCGAATCACGTGTTTGATTCCAATTTCTTTAGCCAATTCGGACGTGTTGTCACTACTTTTATCGTCCACCAATACCACTTCATCCACTATATCGAATGGAATTTCATCGTATGTACGTTGCAAGGTCTTCGCGGCGTTATACGCTGGAAGTATGACGATCAGTTTTTTTCCCTTAATCATTTACGGTTGTTCAAAATTGTGGTGCAAAATTAAGACAATCATTTGCAATAAAAAATTCTTAGAGATCATGTCCAAACGAATGCACGTCATTGTGATTCTCTTCGATTTGATCTTTGATGCGCTTGATGGTCTTCGCAAGGATAAAAATATCGGCGGGTGCATTTTTTCCAAGCCATTCAAAACTAGATTGTTCGTCTTCTACGGCCAAGGCAATGTGGTACAATATTTCAAAATCATGCACTAATAACCACTTTTGAGCACTTTCATTGCCCTCGGCAGCATTTATCATCGCAAGTAAATGTGCGTAGCCATTCGTTTGCAGCCAATTTCGCGCCTCTTCTTTCAGGTAAATCGCGTAGGTCGCCATGAACAATTCTTTGTAGCCATTTTCTTTCAACCACAACATAATGTCGTCATTTCCTTCGATGGCTTTACTCCAAGCAATAATGATCTTTGCCGGATAGTCGATCCGTTTAAGCGGCGTGCTCGATAATTCAGCAGCGATGATTTCGCGTTTTTTCTTTTTGAACCAACTAAGCATGTGCGAAGAATAAGTAGGATACAATTACGGCAGCTGTGAGTCCTGCAAAGTCAGCCAAAAGACCTGCACCTGCTGCATAACGTGAATTTTTAATTCCAACGGAGCCAAAATACACCGCGAGTACATAAAATGTTGTTTCTGTGCTTCCTTGCATGGTCGCGCCAATTTTTGTTTGCATTGAGTTGGGACCAAAAGTATTGATGACTTCTTGCAGCGCACCGCGAGCTCCACTTCCGCTCAGGGGCTTCATCAGTGCAATTGGCAGGGCGTCAATCCATTCACTTACCGTAATTCCAGCAAATATTGCTGCAGCTTTTATACCGTCCAGAATCGCGTCCAAGGTCCCAGATGCTCGAAAGACTGCAATCGCTGCTAACATCGCAATGAGGTACGGAATAATTTTAATGGCAACTGAAAAACCATCTTTCGCACCTTCAACAAATGATTCATATACGTTCACTTTTTTGCGCATCGCCATGATAATAAACCCAACAATGATTGCGAAAATTAACGTGTTTCCAAAAACATTAGAAATCACTTCGCTTTTTTCTGGATGGGCTTGAATATAGAATAGTAAACTGCCAAGAAGTAACGTAATTCCACCAATATAAGAGAGAATGACCCAATGAAAAAGGTTGATTCGCTGACGAATTGATACTACAATTAACCCAACCAGTGATGCACAAAAGGTAGCCATGAGGATCGGTAGGAACACAGATGTCGGAGAATCCATTCCGTTGGAAGCCAATAAAGCAAACACGGAAACGGGAATAATTGTGAGTCCTGACGTGTTGAGAACCAAGAACATGATTTGTGCGTTGGATGCTGTTTCTTTTTCAGGATTCAATTTTTGCAATTCGGTCATTGCTTTAAGTCCAATTGGTGTGGCCGCGTTGTCTAATCCAAGCATATTCGCACTGAAATTCATCATCATAGCACCTACAGCTGGGTGATCCTTGGGGACTTCAGGGAAAAGTCGAGAGAATAGAGGGGAAACCAATCTTGTAAGAAATCGCACCGCACCACCGTCTTCACCAATTTTCATAACGCCCATCCAAAGACAGAGCATTCCAGTCAATCCCAGCGCAATCGTAAACCCTGATTCTGCAGCAGAAAAGAGCGATTCTACCAGTTCCTTAAAAATGTTGAAATCCTGCCAAAAAATCATCTTGCTGAGCGCAACAACAAAGGCGATCAAAAACATTCCAATCCAAATTTTATTCAAAAGCATCCTGCAAGATCGTGGAAAAATCGGGATTGATTTCGAAATTCTGGAAATTGTTTCCACAATCTACAGTGAACAGAAAACAAATGTTACTATTTGTATTAAACATTAAGAGTTTAATCAAGCGACAAATCCCATTTTGATCATTGATTGTTAGAAAATGTTAGTTGACAGACTTAAATTGCATAATTAAGCTATGTATGCATAATAAATAAACCAACCATGTTCAGTTACCAATCGTCTTATTAATAGAACCAATAAAACGAAAGCCTATGAAAAAGTTCATCTTTATTATCGCATTGCTCGTTACAACCTTCCCATCTACCGCAGCCACATGTATCTCATTATCAAGTGGAAACTGGAACAATCCCGCAACCTGGTCTTGTGGCGCAGTGCCAAGTCCCGGCGATAATATCACAATTGCGCTGGGACACACGGTCACCGTCACAGCCAATATTAACATGGCTGGAGCGGCAACAACTTTAATTATAGATGGCACACTTTTGTTTAATGCACCTGGCGCAAAACTTCGATTTGAATGTGGTTCGGTGGTATTTTTAAATGCAACAGGGACTATTCAATCAGCAGGGATTGGGATCCCAAGTCATAGCATAAGAATTTGTGACGTTGACGTGTGGGTTGGACCTGATGGCCCCCTTTTCGGGCCATTGATTTTCGGAATACCACTTCCAATTGAATTAACCTATTTCAATGCGGAATCTGATGGAATGATAATTAATTTCTCATGGGAGACAGCATCTGAATTGAACAATGATTATTTTACCATTGAAGGATCTGTAGATGGGTTGAATTGGGGCGAAGTTGAGAAAATAGACGGTGCAGGAACCTCACAAGAGGTGAATAATTACGTCTCCAGAATGAATAATGTACAATTTAGATATGCTTATTTCAGATTGAAGCAAACTGATTTTGATGGGCAAATGTCTTTTTCTGATATTGTCTCAATAAAATTGGCTGACTTCGATAATGTTCAAATTTCACCGAATCCTTCAAACGGATCAAAGATTCACTTGATGCTGCCCTCAGATGAAAAATCGGAAATAAATATCATCAATTCAGAAGGAGTAATTGTCTACAGTTTGGAAATTTACTCGGGATCTGAAATTGGATTAGAGGACGTCAATTTTCAAGCTGGATTCTATCTAGTGCAAGTCATTCAGAATGGCGTGTATTACAGAGAGCGATTGGTGATCGAATGAGTTATGTAAACGCTATAATTATTAAATGATTTCATACCGGCTCAGGTAGTTTGTATTGTCTCGGAAACCTTCTGATTTCTGAACAAACACAAAACCAAGCTTCATAAATAAAAAATCACGCTCGTTTCACTTGGAACGAGCGTGATTTCTTTTTGATTGAATATTGATTATTCCGATAGTGAGTAGCCTTCGCACACATTCACGAAATTCTCAAGTAGAACAGCGCCATGATTGCCGGAAACTTCTGGATGAAATTGCACCCCAAAAAGTGGCTTCGTTTGATGCTGCATGGCTTCATTGATGCAAGCGTCGGAACAGGCGATCAACTTAAATCCGGCTGGAATGGAGATCGTTTCGCAATGATCTTCCATCATTCGAAATTCATTCGGTAAACGGTTAAATAGGGGCGAATCTTCCATGGCTTCGATGACTTGCCAATCGCGATCGTCGCGCATTCGACTACCGAATGCTCCGTGAAGTAAGCCAAGCAGTTGGTGACCGAAACAGATTCCAAGAACGGGTAGATCGGTTTCCAAGATCCACTTCATCTTGTCCAAATAGGGCGTCATGTTGATTTCCGTGATCAAAAGTGGCGCACCAGAGATGATCACACCTTTCACTCCTTCCAAATCACTTGCTTGAAAGTCCAGAAGCGCCACTGATTTTGTGTCGATAAACTCGTACACCACTTGCTCGATGTACTGCGTTTTAGAGCTTCCACAGTTGATAATCAAAATCATAATACAATTTCTGCAATTCCTTGTCGAACAATTTCAGGAATTTCTCCTGTACAATCTATTACTGTGGAGGCTTCTAAATTTCCGTATCCGCCATCAATAATCACTTCTACCTTCGAATCGTAACGTTGATAAATTTCGTAAGGATCCACAAAGTAATCCATGATTTCGTCCTCATCATCATGCAGGGAAGTCGTGGCAATTGGATTTCCGAGAGTGTCTACAATGTCACGAATGATTTTATTGCTCGGGATCCGAATTCCAATTTCCTTTCTGTTGTTATCGAACAACTTAGGAACTTCGTTGTTAGCATTTAAGATAAAGGTGAATGGTCCAGGCAGGGAGCGATTCAATAATTTATAGGTTGCGCGATCCACTTGCCGCACGTAATCGGAGAGGTGACTCAAATCGGAACAAATGATGGAAAATCGGGCTTTGTTCAGCTTTATTCCTTTCAGAACAGCGAGTTGCTTTAAAGCCTTTTTATTGCGTAAATCGCAGCCCATGGCATAAACAGTATCCGTCGGGAAAATAATGATCTTGCCTTTACGCAGAGCGTCAACCACTAGTTCAATCGAACGTGAATTTATATTTTGAGCATTGATTTCTAATAACATCTATTCTTTTTTGAACACCGAGCAGCTGATGGCATAGTGGTCACTCAGCTTTTCTTGTTGAATCACAAAATTACGCGAACCCATTGAAACATCGTGAAAAATGTAATCAATTCTTCCAGCAGGTACTTTTCCTGCGTAGGTTCTCCCAATTCCAAAAGACGTATTCAAATAACTATCGGTCAAGAAACGATGAAATTGATTGTAGGTGTATGACATCGGAGCGTCGTTGAAATCACCACAAACGATAATTGGGTAGGGCGATTCACGCATGTGCTTTGTCAATTTGACAGCTTGTTTGGCGCGCACAGGATATGCGGAAAGTACCTTTTCTACTAAGCGAACAGCTTGCGAATTTTCATTCGATGCGTGATTATTGTCTTCGTTGAATAAGGCATAATCATCTTGTTGAAAATGAATTGATTGTAGATGCACGCTGTAAATTCTAAACGTGTCTTTTTTGACGATGATATCGGCATAAATGCAATAATTGAAGGTCTTTTTTACTTCATCAAAACTCACTTCACCTTGACTGATAATTTTGTGTTTGGAGAAAATGGCCACCCCAAAAGATTGCTTTTTGAAATCAGTTACTGAAAGTCGTGCATGAGAATACGGTGTATTTAAACGTTTCGGAAGCACGGTTTTCGCATTGAAATCTGGTGACGATTCTTGGTGATAAAACTCTTGAAGGCAATAAATATCAGCATCAGCCTCCTCTAAGTAGTCGAAGATCGCATTTTTGTTTTCAATTGCCTGCTCCAGCGAGGGGTTGTACACATCAAACAAGCGAACATTGTAGCTCAGAATCTTCAATTCCTCTGTTTTTGCTTCATTCACGTCATCAGACCCTATGCAAAGGGTCCTGAAATGAAGGCGTCCACCAATGACTACTGCGCCAATCATAACCCATAACCAGAGGCGTGATTTTACAAATAGCCAAATGAAAAGAAGCAGCAAATGAATAACAATCGCGATCGGATAACCAAGTCCAAAAAGAGGAAGAACACCAATGGTATCCGGGTGTACAAA
>JBFYPU010000027.1:0-6459 GCA_041303175.1 Crocinitomicaceae bacterium
AATCTTCATTGATACTGTTACGAATCGTTCTGGAAACAATCCTAAGATGGAAAATTTTCCTAAACTCGTTTCGAGCAGTCCTTCAAAAGTATTCTACAATTCAAAGGAGATCTATCGTGGAGTATACGACAGCACGCGTTTTTATTACACGGTTGATCCATTCGTAATGGACAGCCTAAACAATTTCTTAGAGTTAAAATTGCGACTGAAAGGTGAGCTAGTATCTGCTGGAATTTTCCCTAAAATTCGTCAGGAACTCAAAATCATGCAAGATTATTCCTTTGGTTTCTCGATGAATGCCCCAAAAGGAGGATACACGTTTTATGGAACTGAAGCGAAATATGACAGTTTGATTGTACTCTCTAATAATGGATTGCAAGGCGCAGGAACCATTAATTTCATTCATTCTACGTCGCGATCTGCAGCGTTGAGTTTTTTACCGGATTCCACTGTGGGCTTGGCACAATTCGTGAATCGACCCATCGAAAAAGGGGTGCAGTTTCCAGACGTGACAGGTGAGCAAGCCTACGTTACTTACATTCCAAAGCAAAATATATTGAAGGCTGCATCCACTCCTCAAAGTGATTTTGTATTCTTCAACAAAGAAGCAAAATTGAGAGGAACCGTCACCATTCGACCAGCAGGCATGCGTGGAAATGGATTGATGACCTTCAAAAATGCCAACTTGATTTCAGAGAATTTCACCTATACACGTCTTGATGTCGATGCAGATACTTCTTCCTTCCGACTGAAAAATGAAAGCGAAGATGTCGGTGAAGATGCACTGGCATTTAAAACGGACAATGTTAAATCACACGTCTCATTCAAGGATCGTGTTGGAGAGTTCTATTCTAATGAGGGTGAATCAAAAGTAGAATTCCCAGTTAATCAGTACATGGCGAAAATGGACCAATTCAAATGGTTTATGGATGAATTGTCGATAGAAATGGAAAAACGCGAAGGAAAAGACGTGAGCATAGAAGCTGGTGTTGATCTTGCTGGATCGAATTTCTTCTCGACACATCCAAATCAAGATGGACTCAGTTTCCGTGCACCAAGAGCGAAATTTGACGTAAAACAAAAAGCAATCTTCTGTGATAAAATCGAATACATCGACATCGCGGATGCTCGGATTTCGCCAGATAGCATGAAAATAACGATTCGCAAGAAAGCTAAAATGGATCCGCTGCTCAATGCTACAATCGTCGCCAATTATGTAACGAAATACCACAAATTTGAGCGCGCAGATGTCGAGATTACCGCACGACGTGCGTATACCGCAGTAGGAGAATATCCGTATTATGACATTGATAGCAATGTTACCTACATCGCCATGAAAGACATTGGCTTGGATACATCCTATCAAACCCGCGCTTCAGGAAAAATCGGTGCTGATCAAAATTTTAAATTGAGCAAAGAATTTGATTACTACGGTGATGTTTCTATTCGGGCGTCAAATCCACTGATTGCGTTTGCAGGAGCAACACGGATCAACCATACGTGTGATAAATTTGACCGAAATTGGATGGCCTTCAAATCGGAAATTGATCCTGAGAATATCCAAATTCCAGTACTTACTGAGATGAAAGACCTTGAGGGAAATCCAATTTCCGCAGGAATCGTCTGGAGAGATTCACCCACCTTGGATAGCATCGAGCTTTACCCTACATTTTTGTCTGCTCTATTGAATCCAATCGACCCAATTGTGATGACCTCAAACGGATATCTGCAATACGATGTTGGTTCTAAAGAATTTCAAATTGCGTCCAAAGACAAGTTAATTGATCGTGGCGCTAAAGGAAATTATATTGCTTTGCACACAGAAAGTTGCTCAATGAATGGTGATGGCGTGATCAATTTAGGAATGGATTATGGCGATGCGCTCGTGGAAACCGTGGGAATTGTGAATTACAATCAATCTAATGGAGAGACAAGCATGAATTTAACTGCGCGTTACGATTTACCGATTGACAAAGGACCAATGCAGGACGTAGCGGATCGGATCAACGCCCTCGAAGGCCTAGAACCGATGGATTTCAACTCTACAACGATTGAAAATGCCATCGTAGAATGGGATGGAGTAGATGCAGCGGATAAATTCAAAGAAGAATATATTCAAGAAGGGAAAGTAAAAAAAATGCCAGAAGGATTGGAGAAGGCAATCACCATTACTGGAATCCGATTGAGTTCATACGAGAGTTCACGAAATCCAGAACGTGGACTGATTACTAACGTAGAATCTGCTGTTCTCGTGAGTATGTATGGTAAACCCGTGATGAAATATTTGCCAATGAAGGCCTTTTTCCAACAAACGTATTCGGGTCTAAAAAGTGATAAGTTTATGCTCTTTTTGAGTATCCCTGGTGGAGCCGATTATTTCTTTAATTACGCTATGTCAGGCAAAGACGGAGTCTTGAGTATTCTCTCAGGTGACGGCGAGTTGAATGCGGTGATCGGTGAAATGAAGGAAGATAAGCGAAAAAAACGTAATTTCATGTACGAAATCACGTCGAATTCGGCGTATAAAGCACAATTGTTGCGTCTTTTTGAAGAATGATACCTATTGTAGAATTTACAATTTTTGGAGGCATTGCCTATCTTTTAGGATCCATTCCAACAGCGGTTTGGCTCGGAAAGATGAAGTACGGGATGGATGTTCGTGAACACGGAAGCAAGAATGCGGGTGCCACAAATACCTTTCGCGTGCTGGGGAAGAAAGCTGGAATCCTCGTCTTGACCATTGATATTATCAAAGGATTCATTGCGGTCATGCTGCCCTTTTTGTGTGGACTAGGAGAATGGGGTACCAAAGAACTCATCCACGTCCAACTCGTTGCGGCTATTTTGGCTGTGGTTGGACACGTGCTGCCCGTTTTTGCGAATTTCAAAGGCGGTAAGGGTGTCGCGACCTCACTTGGTGTAATTGTTGGCGTTCAACCTGTAGCCGCGGCAATCTGTTTAGCCTTGTTTTTAGTAGTATTCATTGCGTCAAAATATGTTTCATTGGGTGCGATTTCGGCGGCAATTTTGTTTCCCATTGTAGTAAATGTGCTCTTCGAAGCGGAAACAATTTGGCTCACCACCTTTAGCCTCGTTCTTTCAACGGCTGTGATTTTTGTTCATCGCAAAAATATTCGACGATTGGTTCGAAATGAAGAGAACAAAATGAACCTTTTTAAGAAGTAAACGTACTGATATATATGATTTCGCAGTGGTGCGAGCGGTTTAGTGAGATTGATAAAACATATCCTATTTGTTCTCAGTCTTTCTCTCCTTGTCCCTTTAACATGGGCGCAAACAGAGAGCGAGATACGGAAAGAAGCAGATGAACTCTTCGAAAAAGAAGCGTACGTTGAAGCTACACCACTCTTTTTGCAATTACTCAACCTTTATCCGAGAGACCCTGAACTCAATTTCAAGTACGGAACATGCAGCCTTTTCAATGATGATAAGCAAAAAAAGGATGCGCTAAAATTCTTGAATGCAGCCACGCAAACCGAAACAGTTGATCCCCGTGCATTCTACTTTAGAGGCAAAGCACTTCATTGGAACTATCAATTCGATGAAGCAAAAAAATCCTACCTGATCTACAAAAATAAGCGTGTTTCAAAGGATAATCGATACGATGTTGACCGTGAAATAGAAATGTGTGAAAACGGCAAAAAGCTCATGATCACGTTTACAGATATTATCGTTTCCGAAAAAACACAGATCGAAGATGATAAGTTCTTTCGCTTGTATACAGATATGAAAAGCATTGGCGGAGACATCCTGGTAACGGAGCGGTTTCAAAGCAAAGTCGACAAGAAAAAAGGCCATGTTCCAATCGTACATTTTGCTAAAAATGCCAAAGCCGTTTACTATTCAAGTTACGGAGAAAATGAAAATTCGGGATTGGATATCTACGTTCGGAAAAAACTACCGAATGATTCCTGGGGCGATCCATTTCGGCTGCTCGGGGAGGTGAATACGGAGTTTGACGAGAATTTCCCCTACCTTCATCCAAATGGACGATACCTCTATTTTAGTTCAAAAGGGCACAATTCAATGGGAGGCTATGACGTGTTTATGGCGCGACTGAATCCCGATTCAGAGCAATTTGAGGGCATCGAAAATGTCGATTTTGCCATTTGTTCTCCTGATGATGACCTTTTCTATATTGTCGATTCAGCCTATCAAAATGCCTATTTTGCATCCTCTAGACAAAGTGAATTGGGAAAATTCCATGTGTACAAGGTGCGTGTGGTGCGCGTCCCAATTCAAGAGGTCATCGTCATGGGCGATTTCACTTCAACAATCAATCCAGAGAATAAATCCATGACTATTCTCGTGAGTTCCGAAAGTACAGGCTCAGAAGTTGGGAAAATTGTCTCCAATCAAACTGGAAAATATTCGTTCGTCTTTCCAAAAGGTGGGAAATACAAGTTGGACATCACAATTGACGGAATATCGCAAACCTTTTCAAAAACCATTGACTTGCCATTTCTCGACGAGTTTAAGCCGCTCAAGCAGAAGATAGTTCACGAAATGGTGAACGGAAACGAAGTCGTCCGAATTATTGACCTATTTGGAGAATCCGTGGAGGGTGGAGAGGAACTCATCGCTAGGGTGCTAAAGGAGAAAGCAAATTTGGACGTCAATATCAATGAATTTGATCCAAATCAACTGGCGAAAATTGAACTGGAAGCGCGTCAAGAAGAACTCCTGCGTGAACTCGGTTTCCAAGGCATGACCATTCGTGAAGTACAGAATCAGTTGAGTGAATTGGCGGATTCGGATGCCAATAAGTCTCAGGAAGTTCAACAGATAAATGCGGGAATCGATCAGGATTTGGTGACGCTTTCGGAGCAATTGGATGATCTTCAAACGCAAAGAGATGCGCTGATTTCCAAGGCAGGATTGGAGAATGATCCGTCACGTCAACATGATCTCCTCACAGAAGCCCAACAAAAGGACATCGAGGCAACAAACGTACTGAATCGTTTGACGGGTCTGGTTGAACTGAAATCAGAAATCAAGGAGAAATTGGGTGATGGAACTTCGAATTCGAACCAAATGTCTACCGTTGAATCAACGTTCAATGACTTGGTGTCTAAAGGAAAAGAGGATGAGGCACTGACCTATTTAACCAGCGAAAAAGAAACAATTTTTGAAGTCAAAAATGTCTCAACGGATGGAATTGTTAAGAATTTTGTGGACGAATCACTCGAATTGAGAGCGCGACAAGAAGTGTTGTCAACCAAAATCGATGAGAGTGCACGTGAAATTGAAGGCGCAGAAGCAAACATCCAAGCGCTTGAAAGTAAACTGCCCGCAGCAAAAAAGAAGGAAGCCGAAGACCTCAAGCGTGAAATTGCACAAAACAAAGAGACCATCGCAATTTTTGAACGTGAGGTGAAATTCAACAAGGAGGATATCGCAGGTATTGACATGAAACTTGCCACGCTTGAGACCAAAATCACAGCCTTGCAAAATGATGGGGTTGGCACAACTTCAACCGTATCCACTGCACAAGTTGATCGGGTAATTGAAAAGGTGAACGCTAGTGAAAACGGTTCTAAGGCCGAGGGAATTGCTGAAAGCATATTGAAAATTGAGCGCGACAACCCGACCTTTTTTACCGATGGTGGCGATCCAATTGTATCCACGAATACTGACAAACCACTGACGCAAGGGGAGGTGTTAACCGCCATCGATCCAAGCTATCTCGCCGATTTGAAACGAGTAGGTGGCGATCAAACCATATCCGAACTCGATCGATTGAAATCATTGCAGGCGATTGACGAGGGATTGTCGGAACGTGCTAAGGATCGTTTGAGCGAACTTCAAACCAACTTGGAGTCGGATCCAACAAATGTGAAAGCCATCGAGGAACTTGTCTTGGTGAATGACCTTCTCTATGAGACGAATCAAACAATGGTAGAGCGTGATGAGAAAATCGAACGTATTGAGAATCAAACGCCAGAAATTGCGATCAGTAAAGAAGACATTGTTTCGCAACTATCACCAAATTACATAGCAGAAATCGAACGAATTAATGCTGATCAATCCCTTTCGGAGGTGGATCAATTAAACGCATTGAACGCAGAAGACAAGCGACTCGAAGCGTCTATTGAGAAACGATTGACGAAAATTGAATCACTTTTGACTCAGACGCCAACCGATTCGGAATTACTTGGCGAAAAAGAAGTGCTCGCAGCGTTGCTTGATGAAACAAAAGCTGCTGTATCGAATAGAGACAATCAAATTTCGGCGCTTGAAACAAGTTCTTCCCAACCTATTTCAGTCGCGCAAACGATTGAAAAGGTCAATCCAAATTACGCGAATGAAACGGCGAACATTGAAGAGAATGATGCGCTTTCAGCCCTGCAAAAATTGGAAGCTCAACAAAAATTGGACGAGGAATTGATTGCTTCGCTTCGTGCGGAGCAAATAGAAGTTTCAACTGCTGTACAATCA
>JBFYPU010000028.1:0-2903 GCA_041303175.1 Crocinitomicaceae bacterium
TATTTCCTCCCAACTTGGACTGAAATAGTGACCCACTTTGTCCGCATCGATGACGAGATAGCCGTTTTCACCCATCACTTCGATGGACGTTGGGGAAAATTGGAAGATCAATTCCTTGTCCTCACTCACAACCCGCAGCTGTTTTTCAAATGAAATCAAATAGTCGTTGTGGAAGTATTCAAAATTACTTCCTTCAAATCGCGCAATCTTTTCTCTATTCGGACTGAAAATCGTTGCTAGATCTGCTTGAACGACAGCGTAATTTCCAGTAATTGGATCGACCATTACGTCGGCAGTTTTCACATCTGCGATTCGTTTTAGATCGCTATCGTAGAGGATATTTCGTGAGCCGTCTTTGGCGAAAATGTAGTTTCCAAGTTGTTTGATTTCTTTGTATGCAGATGGAAGCAAGGTGTCGCTGTCCATTGAGAGCAGCCACATTTTTGAACCTGAGGGCATCAGCACATACTTCTCCCACCACACTTCTTCAGGTTTCTCCCTAAATGCGCCAAGCATGGTTCCTTCTTGGTTATAGACAACAAATTCCTTGTCTTCTTTTGTAAAAAAAATACCATTCTCCAGCAATTTTTGATAGGTTGATTCACCTGAAATAGTGGTATAATCAGATGCAATAACCGATTTGATTCCCTTGGTTTCGATTTGAGAGATTACCCCTTTATTCGCTTGCATCCGCGTCATTCCGTTGGTCATCAATCGTCCATTCGTATCCAAAAACCGCTCAACATTCTTGTAGGATTTCACAACGAGCAAGGTGTCGGAAATCGGGCTTCTTTTGATGCCTGAAAAACGCGGTGAAACGACAAACGAATCGGCACGAACAACACCCCATTTGCCGCCCTTTACTACAAGTGCAATTTCATTGGCGTAGGGTTCCGCAAAATCAAACGGCTCTGAGAAGACATTTCGCCCATTGGTGTCCAAAAAGTTCCATTTCGCCTGTTCGAATCGGAAGTACGGGTATTTTTTGTTATTGATGTTTGCTTCAAGCGAGTTCGATGGATGGTCGTTGAGATCAAGCGTTGGAAGTTTCAGTCGATCAAATTCGCCCTTTTCAGCCGGGAAAATTTCTTTGTTTTGGGCATTACAATAGCGCACGTAACGGGTGTCGTAGCCATCGAGATAGTCTACGCGAAGTATGGAATTATCGGCGAGCAGAAATCCATGTCCCTTGGAAGAAAGAAAGCGGCAATAGGAACGCGTTAGCAAATCCAACGTATCGAGTGAATAAATCGACTCAGGAATTAAGTGCTTTCCCGTTCGATGACTAATGGCAGTCATCAGTTGCAGTTGCGTTGTGTTTGAGTTATTGAAAGAAACTGTTTTCTGTGGTCCTTGGTTCACCAAACTAAAATCCGCTTGAAGAACAAATTTAGGCTCGGGATATCGGGGTGAAATGAGCACACTGTCGTTGTCATCCTTCAAGCCCCACGCATCGCGTTCGCCGATCATAAAGCCCAAGGAATCGTAGTTGATAACAGTATTCTTGAACCATCCCAATGGAAAAAGTCGCGCATCCACAAAGCGATCCCGAGCTGCGTCCGTGTGCACTAAGCTAGTGACATTGGACAAGACAATATCACTTACAATTCGATGTATTGAATCCAAGTTGATGATGCGCAAAAAGTCATTCGACCATGCGCGAACGGTTGAATCGTTGATCGTAACTTTTGAATAAATACAGGGCAAAAGGGTACGCTTCGTAATCCGTGAAACCAGGCCTTCCAACTGCAAGGAATTGTGTGTTTTAAAGAAATTTCGGTAGATATTGACGTAATCAAATTCGCACGGAACCAACTCATTTCCTTGTCCATCTAGCACACCGGCACCCGTTGGTTTGCGCACAAGAAATAAATTCCCCTGTGGTGTAATGCTGGCATAATTGGGTTGAATAAGGATCTTACCTTGCTTGTTTGCAATTCCCAATTTCTTGTTTTTGCTGATCATTAGATAGCCTTCATTCAAATATTCTACGTCCTCGAAAGGAAGCGTCAACAGAGGCTCACCGTTAGATGGATCAATAATTGTAGACTTCCCGGATTGGGAATACATGATTTCCATTTCCCTTACCTCAATGTCTTTTGCATCGACTGGAAGCACGATTTCATGATCTTTGTAGACAACTTTTTTGAGTGTTTCTGTATCAATCAGGAGGTAATTTTGGGCGAAAATTGGGCTGTTATTTCCCAGTAAAATTTCATCCCCAGTAGCATCAAAAAGGCGCGAAACAGTGTCGAACGTGCAATACACGTAGTTCAAATCAGCCTCGGATACTAAGGCAGACCGTGGAAAATTTATCTCTTTTCTCCCGACGAAATTGACGAGTAGATCCGTTGAGTCCAGTTCCACTCGAAACCAATTTCGTTGAACCTCAGTAAACTTCATGATCTCGCGAACCACCAATTGATCAGAAGCCCAATTGAGCAGAACTTGGCGGCCTTTTTCGAGGACGATGTAATATCCACCTCCCAATTGTTTGAGGCTACTGTATTCTTCGCGCAGCACGATTTCTCCTTGTTGGTTAATGATTCCATACTTTTCATGGCGCATGAAATACGTCAAGCCGACCTCATCAAAATTTCCAAGTTCATGAATTTCTAGGGGCAATGCAGTTCTTTGACCATTCAGAACAATTGACCATTGTCCGTTCTGGTTGTCGGTCAGCGCTTGTTGTCCGAACACGTGACATGTCGAAACAAGCAGAAAAGCTATGCCGACGAAGCGCATCAAATCAACTCATTCACGTAGTTCATAATGTCTTTTGACGATTTCAAGGTGATGCCTTTATCTTGGAACGTGAAATCGCACGATTGACCATCCTTAAGACTGCGTGCTTTCCCGAATCCAGAATTTGAGACGGACACCAACTTGTTTCCGGGTAGAAT